>JASBSE010000596.1 GCA_030149115.1 Winogradskyella sp.
CCTCTACTAGCACCAGTAACTATAGCTGTTTTACCTTCTAATAATTTCATTTTTAATATTGTTGATTAGTTATGTTTACTTTCTTAGATGTCTTTCAAATATAATAATTACAAATTGCACCAAATAAAAAAACCTTACAAGATTTTGTAAGGTTTTTAACAGTTTGTAAGAAAGTTATTAGCCTAAAACTTCAGCTACTTTCTTCCCTATTTCAGCAGGAGAATCCACTACGTGAATTCCACATGCTCTCATAATTTTCTTTTTTGCTTGTGCAGTATCATCACTACCACCTACGATAGCTCCAGCATGACCCATTGTACGTCCTGCAGGTGCAGTTTCACCAGCAATAAATCCTACGATAGGTTTTTTGCTTCCACTAGCTTTGTACCAGTTAGCTGCATCAGCCTCTAATTGTCCGCCTATTTCACCAATCATAACAACTGCTTCTGTTTCTGGATCATTAATTAAAAGTTCAACTGCTTCTTTTGTAGTCGTTCCAATAATTGGATCACCACCAATACCAATTGCAGTTGTAATACCTAATCCTTGTTTTACGACTTGGTCTGCAGCTTCATAAGTTAAAGTGCCCGATTTTGAAACGATACCAACTTTACCAGATTTAAATACAAACCCTGGCATAATACCAACTTTAGCTTCACCTGGAGTGATTACGCCTGGACAGTTAGGACCAACCAATCTACAGTCTTTATCTTTAATATAATCTGCAGCTTTTACCATATCCGCAACAGGAATACCTTCAGTAATTGTAATAATAACTTTGATTCCTGCATCAGCAGCTTCCATTATTGCATCAGCAGCAAATGCTGGTGGTACAAAAATAATAGTTGTATCTGCTCCTGCTTTTTCAACAGCTTCAGCCACTGTATTAAAAACTGGCTTTCCTAAGTGCTCTTGCCCACCCTTTCCTGGAGTTACACCTCCAACGACATTTGTACCATACTCGATCATCTGACCAGCATGAAATGTACCTTCACTACCTGTAAAACCTTGAACAATGATGTTAGAATCTTTATTTACTAAAACGCTCATTTGATATTGTTATTTTTAAGTTTTTATAAATTTAGTTGCACAAAAATAAGTCTTTTGAAACGTATTTACGAGCCCTTTTTATTTTTTCTGTTGGGAATTATAAATCTTTTAATTTTTGAAGAATTTCAGGTATTTTTTTAATCGACGCAATCTCTTTGTATTTAGACCTAAAATCATCTGCAGGAATTCCGAAATAACTTTTATGACCCTCTAAAGATTTACTTACACCAGCTTTTGCAGAAATGACAGCCTTGGTACCGATAGTAACTCCACTAGTAATACCGACTTGTCCCCAAATTGTAACTTCGTCTTCAATTACGGTACAACCGGCAATACCTACATGAGAAGCTATTAAGCATTTTTTGCCAATCACAGTATCATGACCTATTTGAACTTGGTTATCAATTTTCGTTCCTTCTTTTATGGTTGTATCTCCAGTTACACCTTTATCTATGGTACAACCAGCACCTATATCAACATTGTTTTCTATGACAACTCTACCGCCAGAAATTAAAGGATCAAAACCTTCAGGCCTTTTTTTGTAATAAAATGCGCTTCCGCCTAAAACTGTGTTCGCATGAATAATAACATTATCACCAATAACTGCATCATCATATATACTTACGTTAGAATGAATCACACAGTTTTTTCCGATAGATACATTATTACCAATAAAGCAATTGGGCTGTAAAATTGTTCCTTCACCTATTTTAGCATCCTCAGCAATAGAAACATTAGATGATTTAAATGGCTTAAAATGAAGCGTTAACTTATTGAAGTCTCTAAAAGGATCATCAGAAATCAATAGTGCTTTACCTTCAGGACATTCCACCTCTTTATTGATTAAGACAATTGTTGCAGCAGATTGAAGCGCCTTATCATAGTATTTTGGATGATCTACAAAAACGATATCTCCTGGTTCTACAATATGAATTTCATTCATTCCTAAAACAGGAAAATCGTCTGCACCAACATAATCTGTATCGATTAAATTGGCAATCTCTTTTAAAGTGTGTGGCTTTGGAAATTTCATTTATTCCTTAACGCGTTCTTTGTAAGTACCTTTTTCAGTTTCTATTTTAATTTTATCACCTTCATTAATAAATAAAGGGACATTAACTTCTGCACCAGTTTCAACTGTAGCTGGCTTAGTAGCATTAGTAGCAGTATTACCTTTAACTCCAGGCTCTGTATGTGTTACTTCTAAAATAACAGTTGCAGGCATATCCACTGACAACGGCATGTTATCCTCAGTGTTGATTTGAATGGTTACTATCTCACCTTCTTTTAATAAATCTGGTCTATCTAAAGCACCTTCTGTTAGTTGAATTTGAGTGTAATCTGCTTCGTTCATAAAATGATAATACTCCCCATCATTATATAAATATTGAAACTTATGTGTCTCTACTCTTACATCATCAATTTTATGACCTGCAGAAAAAGTATTGTCTATAACTTTTCCGGTAGTAACACTTTTAAGCTTTGTTCTTACAAACGCAGGACCTTTTCCTGGTTTAACATGTAAAAATTCAATAATTTTATAAATATCATGATTGTATCTAATACATAATCCGTTGCGAATATCTGATGTACTTGCCATTATTTTGTTTTATTTCTTTATTAATTTGATTTAAAATAGCCTTTCATAATTCCACGATGAGAATTCTTTATAAACTGAAGAATTTCATCACGTTCTGGTGTGGCTTCCATTTCTGCTTCAATAATTTCTGAAGCCTGTGTGTTATTATAATTTTTTTGATAGAGAATTCTGTAAACATCTTGAATCTCTCTAATTTTTTCGGTTGTAAATCCTCTTCTTCTTAATCCTACAGAGTTGATACCCACGTAAGATAATGGCTCTCTTGCAGCTTTTACGTAAGGAGGTACATCTTTTCTTACCAAAGAACCACCTGTAACAAAAGCATGGTTACCAACAGATGCAAACTGATGCACAGCAACCATACCTGCTAATACTACATTGTCTCCTATCGTCACATGGCCTGCTAATGTTGTATTATTTGAAAAAATACAATAATTACCAACGATACAATCGTGTGCAATATGACTGTAAGCCATAATTAAACAATTGTTACCAATTACCGTTTTCATTTTATCTGAAGTACCTCTATTGATAGTAACGCACTCTCTGATGGTTACATTATCTCCGATTTCTACAGTTGTATCTTCATCATTGTACTTTAAATCTTGAGGAATTGCAGAAATAACAGCACCAGGAAAAATATTACAATTTTTACCTATTCGGGCACCTTCCATGATAGTAACATTACTACCAATCCATGTGCCTTCACCGATTTTCACATTGTTGTGTATTGTTGTGAATGGTTCTATTACTACATTCTTTGCAATTTTTGCTCCAGGATGTACGTATGCTAAAGGTTGATTCATTTTCTGAATTTTATTTTTGATAAATAGGTGAAAATATGTTCGCCTATTAACATATTATGAACGATTTGAAATTATTATTCGCTCGGTTCATTACTTAACTTTTGTTATTTGTGCCATTAACTCGGCTTCTGCACAAAG
>JASBSE010000074.1 GCA_030149115.1 Winogradskyella sp.
AACTTCTTTTAGGTTATTTTTAAACAAGGTGCTTCCACTGGAGACGATATCTACAATAGCATCGGCAAGTCCTATGTTTGGTGCAATTTCAACCGAACCGTTTATTATATGTAATTCAGCATTTACATTGTTTGATTGTAAAAACCCATTAACAGTGTTTGGATAAGATGTTGCAATACGCTTGCCTTCTAAATCCTGAATTGTTGAATATTTGGTAGACTTTGGTACAGCTACCGAAACTTTACAGGTAGAAAACCCTAGTTTTTCAACTATGGAAATATCTTTACCCTTTTCAACCAATACGTTTTCTCCTATAATGGCAACATCAACCACACCATCTCTAAGGTATTGAGGGATATCGCCATTTCTTAAATAAAAGACCTCTAAAGGGAAGTTTCTAGCCGAAGCTTTTAATTGGTCTTTGCCATTATCTATAGAAATCCCAACGTCTTTAAGGATTTTCATAGAATCGTCGTGTAACCGACCCGATTTTTGAACTGCAATTTTTAATTTACTCATTTTGGTTTTAATGTGTTTGAGTAAATCTTTTTTGGGAGATATTTTTACGCTTGTAAAAACAAAAAACCGCTTGATTTACTCAAACGGTTTTAAAAATATCTTGTTTTTATTCAATACATTTTCAGCTCGCTTGAGTGCAAGTATGAAAATGATGATGATGTAACTGAATAAAAGTCATGTCTTGTTTTGTTCTGAACAAATTTTCAAAAAATAAATTTAGAATTCCAAACGTTTAACAAAATTTTTATTGATTGCCTAAAATTATTGGCATGCCACTTTCACCAGAACCAATAATAACTACCTTGCTATTCTGCGATTCTGCTAATTTATTTGTCGCTTCAATACCTTTATCCTGTAAAATTTTATCAGTTAAAGACGCACTTAGAATTCGGTTTGCATCTGCTTTACCCTGAGCTTCGATTCGTTGTTTTTCAGCTTCTTTTTCTGCAGTAACTAATCTAAATTCGTACTCTAAAGATTCTTGTTCTTGCCTAAGTTTACGTTCAATAGCATCTTTTATAGTAGGCGGTAAAGTAACATCTCTAATTAATACATTATTTAATTGAATGTACTGGCTTTCTACTATTTTTCTCGTTTCTTCAAAAATTTCTTCTTGAATGGCATCACGTTTTGTGGAATACAATTGCTCTGGAGTATAACGCCCAACTACACTTCTGGCAGCACTTCTTATGGCGGGTTGTAAAACTCTACTCAAATAATTTTCTCCCTTCTCATTGTGCAATTTTCCTAAGTTTTTAACATCTGGTTCATACAACACAGAAGCATCTAATTTTATATCTAATCCGTTAGATGATAATACCGACATTTTTTCTGGGATTTCTTGTTGGCGAGTTTCATAATCGATAACTCTGTTCCATGGAGCTATAATATGAAACCCAGGTCCTAATGGTGCCTTGTTAGAATCTACTCCATCTCCTAAAGTTTCATACAATACAGCTGCATGACCAGCATCAATAGTTACAGCAGATTTTGCCAGTATAATAATCAAAATGACTACGCCTATTAAAATAGGTAGTCCGATTTTTGGTAATTTTTCCATTTTAATATTTTTAAATTAAACCGTTATATTTTCTAATAAACCACTCAGCAAATAAGCTCAAAGCTATAAGTCCAAGTAGATATTTCCAGTCTATCAAAGGTACGATATTTTTAGTGCTTTTTTGAATGGTAGCATATCTAGAATCTGTCAACAATTCAGAAATTAACTCGTCTATCTCGGTATTAAAAACAGTAATTCCACTGCTATTTTTAGCCAGCGACTGAAGTTTCTCTATATCAGCATTTAGAAACTGCTGCTCAACATTATACTCTAAAACTTCAAAACTGCCTGAAGCAGCCACAGACTCTGTATTATGCTTAATTGTAAAATTATAAGAACCAGAAGGAATTCCGCTTAGATCAGCACTATAGCTACCGTTGTTTAACAGAAGAGGAATTTCTCTTACACTATCATCTCCTTTATTTTTTAATACTATGGTAAGCGCTGCGGAACTATCAAATTCGTAATTTTTGTTGAAGTATTGTGCAGATATAATTACATCATCATTTCCATTGTAAAATGATTTGTAGTCTATATTTAGTCGACTTCTCTTTTTATTAGAACTTAGGTATTGCACTAATTTCCCCATAAAATTGTCAAAATCATTAAAACTCTCAGTCTCTAAATAAGATTGTGCTCTCCATCTCCAGATACCTTCGCCTGACAATAAAGCATGTTTAGTGTCGCCTATTTCAAAAGTTGACAACATTGGTTGATTAGCATCTATACCATTAACAGATTTTGATAAAATAATATCATTAGGTACAGAAAACTCTATTGTTCCAAACTCAGATTGTAACGGAGGATAATCTTCAAAACTTAAATTATCTATAATGAATGTGCTATAATTTCTATTTAATCGTGGTTGAAAATCTTCAGATTGATTTGTTACAGTTTGCTTAAAAGCTAATTGAGAATTGTTAAGCAAACTAAAGTTTGTTGTGTTACCTGTAATGATAAAGCTATTCAATTTTTTATCTGAAACCTGGCTCAAAACATCATTAAAGCTATTATTTGGCTGGTACAATATAGTCAATTGAAAATCATTAAATTTCTCTATAAATTCAGATGGCTTTAAAATAGAAACACTTCGTTGCTCGTTACTTTCTATAGACTTTTTAAACGCACCTAAATCGGGATGTAAAATGTCAGAAACTAAAGCTATATTCGTTTTTTGATCTATAACTTCTACACCAAAATTTTTAGAATTATTTGCCGTGTTTTTTTCTAAACTTAGTGGTGTCAATTCTACTCTATAGGTTTTTACTCCAACTGAATTTGCAAGTAAAGTTGTTGAGATGATTTCAGAAGTTTTTTCAGCATTAAATTGAATAGATTTTCTAAAAACCAAATTGTTACCAGACCATATTTTAAGTTCAGTATTTACCGTTTCATTGCCATTATAATTAGCAATTACTTCAACAGGGAATCTGTTCTTTAAAAACACATAACGATTAACGTTGAGTTGCTTAATACTAACATCTGTATAAACCGTTGAGTCTCCCAAAATAACTGGGTAAATGGGTTGCTTTACAGAATTATTTATAAAGCTGTAATCTGAACCATAGGTTTGGTTACCATCACTCAATATTACTATAGGAGCAACCTCGTTAGAATACACCTCTCCTATTTGTTTTAATGTATTTGAAATGTTGGATTGTTTTTCTGTAAAACTTAACGAATCAAGTGATTTTATGGTTTTTCCGAAGCTATACGTTTTTACATTAAACCGTTTCTGAATTTCTACATTATCACTTAGTAATTTGTATGCGTCTTTTGCGTTTTTATCTTGTTCTAAATAAATAACAGATTCTGAATTATCTACAGCAATTACAAGTGTAGGTTTTTCATCATAGAAGGTTTTTGATTCAAATTTTGGGTTGATGAGTAACAGAAGTATACCTAAAATAGAAATAATTCTCAATACGGTGAATGTAGCTTTTAACTTAGTATTAAGTTTAGACTTATAGACATATTGAAACAGCGCTAAAAAAAGCGCTGTCAATGCTGCAATAATGATATATATTATTGTTTCTGTTTGCAATTATTTTTTTAATGCCTTTTTAATATAAGAATTAATGTCTTTAACATGCCTCTTTTTTAGGTTATATGAAGAAAGCATACCTGCGACATAATTTCTATATACTATTTCTCCTGTCTTAGAATTAACGATATGAATGAACTTTTGAGAATTTACTCTAACAAAACGTAGATAGTAAAACTCTTCTCCTGCTAAAATTCTTCTATCAATCTCATCTTCATCTTGAAATTCGAATTTATAATCGTAACTATCAAAGGTGTCTTTAAAATCATCCTTGTCTTCTTTAGCTGTCATTTTCCAAGGATTATATTTAATTAAATGATAGTTCGGTATGTATAATGTTTGTTTAGATAGATTTTTTAACTCAGGTAAATAATCATTATCGTACATCCAATATTCTTCACCAGTTTTTAATTGATTATTAACTTTCTGAAAATAATTTTTTAGAAAACCAGATTTATAATTGTAAAAAACATCTCTACTGTAAATACTATCCATTATTACGGAAGTATCAGAACTTAGCGCTGTTGGGAGAAACGTGTCTTTTGGAAATAAATCTACTCTGGCGATATTTTCTCTATTAGAAGAAATTGCCTTATTTAGTTTTCTCTCATATTTTTTACTCTCTGGATCTAATTTTTCGATGTCTTTTTTTAAACTTTCATTATCTAACATAAAAAAGTTTATATAGATATAGATGTAATCTACAATACCTCCAGATTTCATCTGCTTCTGTTTGTGATAGCCTTCTAAATTCGCAAATGAATAATTACCATCTAAATAATTTAAGAGATTAAAATCCTCTCTTTTAACTAACTTATAAGAAGTAATATCCCAAGAGTCACTTAATAGTTTTTCATAAGTCTCTGTGTCAATAATATCTGAAAGGACAAATATGGTTTCAGTATTTTTAAATTTACCTAACCTTTCTTTTGGAAACTTTTTGGACTTTCCAATATGTCTTGGGCCTATACTAACCTGCGAGTAGGAGTTGATAAAAAATAAAAGTGCAAAAGATAAAAGTGTATATCTTACTTTAAGAAAATTAAATTCAGTCATCCACTATTATTTTTTATTAATTAAATCAAAAGCGTCTAAAAACTTATTTAGATTTTTAGTATTTACACTATCCTCCAATGCTATCACCTGAGTTATGTACATAACGTTATCTACTAAATAGGCATTCATATATAAATCCATACCAGTAGTTTTAATTAATATTTTTCTTCCTGGATAACCATTTAAAGTAATGTTTTCATCGGACTCTAAAGTTCCATTAACATTTGTTACTGCCCCATTTACTGCGCCATCTAAAATAGATTTTATTTGCTCATCTGATATATCTGAGAATTGCTCTTCTGGATAATCACTTCTGATGACACCATAATAAACATTATCTCCAGCTTTTGAAGACGAATACCCAACCATATTCATATCTAACTCACCAACAGCGGTTTGTATTTTTTGAACTGATTCTTCAGGAGTTCCTGGAAATTCTGTAATAAAAGCAAGTTTGTCAGATTTATATTTTTCCCAATCTTGAGCTGTTATTGTTGAAGCAAATACAAACAAAAAGATGGATGTCATTAATAATTTCATAATATATAGTTTAATGGTTAATAGTTTAATGTTTTATATTTAGGTAAGCATACCTCCATCAACGTTTAATGTTTGCCCTGTAACGTAGGCACTCATATCACTAGCAAGAAAAACACATGCATTAGCAATGTCTTCTGGAGTTCCTCCACGCTTTAATGGAATAGCAGCTCTCCAACCCTTTACAGTCTCTTCATCTAACTTCGCGGTCATTTCAGTTTCAATGAAACCTGGTGCAATCACGTTACTTCTTATATTACGCGAACCCAACTCTAATGCTACAGATTTAGAGAATCCAATAATACCTGCTTTAGAAGCAGCATAGTTTGTTTGACCTGCATTACCTTTTACACCAACAACAGAACTCATATTAATAATTGATCCTTTTCGCTGCTTAAGCATAGTACGTTGAACGGCCTTAGTCATGTTGAATACAGATTTTAAGTTAACTTCAATAACTTTATCAAAATCCTCTTCACCCATTCGCATTAATAAGTTATCCTTAGTAATACCTGCATTATTTACTAAAATGTCTATTGAACCAAACTCTGCTAGAACATCATCTGCTAATTTTTGAGCTTCTTCAAAACTTGCTGCATTACTTTGGTAACCTTTAGCCTTTATTCCTTTACTATTAAGCTCCTTTTCCAACTCATTTGCAGCTTCCACAGAAGAGCTATATGTAAATGCCACATTAGCACCATGGTCAGCGAAAATTTCAGCGATACCTTTGCCTATACCTCTACTAGCACCAGTAACTATAGCTGTTTTACCTTCTAATAATTTCATTTTTAATATTGTTGATTAGTTATGTTTACTTTCTTAGATGTCTTTCAAATATAATAATTACAAATTGCACCAAATAAAAAAACCTTACAAG
>JASBSE010000502.1 GCA_030149115.1 Winogradskyella sp.
ATAAAAAGTAGCTCAACTATTAATGCACTATGGAAATGGTTTGTTATTTTTGCGCTAGTATTTTTAATAATAGAGATACTTCTACTAAAATATCTTAAATGAACGCACTCATAAAATCTGCCACCATCGTTGATTCTAAAAGTGAATTTCACAACGAAACAGTAGATATTTTAATTGAAAAAGGACGCATTTCTAAGATTTCTAAACGCATTTCTAATCCTGATAATTACAAAGAAATTAAACTAGATAACCTCCACGTTTCTCAAGGCTGGTTTGACAGTAGTGTTTCTTTTGGAGAACCTGGATATGAAGAACGTGAAACTATAGAAAACGGACTAAAAACTGCTGCTGAGTCAGGTTTTACTGCTGTGGCGCTTAATGCAAATTCTAATCCAGTAATAGATAGTTTTGCAGATATTACTCTGGTCAAAGCAAGAGCCCAAAACAAAGCAACTAGCCTCTATCCTATTGGTGCTTTAACAAAAGCTAGTAATAGCACAGATCTGGCTGAGTTATTTGACATGAAAAATGCAGGAGCGGTAGCATTCTATGATTATCAGAAACCTATTTCCAACCCAAACCTTATAAAGATTGCTTTACAATATGCGAGTAATTTTGACGGTTTAGTATTGTCTTTTCCTCAAGAATCAAAGATTTCAGGTCTTGGTGTGGTAAACGAAAATATAAACAGTACACGTTTAGGCTTAAAAGGAAATCCTGGTTTAGCAGAAGAGTTACAAGTTGCCAGAGATTTGTTCCTTCTAGAATATACCGAAGGCAAACTACATATACCAACTATATCTACGGCTAAATCTGTAGAACTCATTAGAGATGCAAAAGCCAAAAAACTTAATGTGACTTGTAGTGTAGCGATACACAATTTAGTATTAACAGATGATAACCTAGAAGGGTTTGATACCAGATATAAGGTTCTACCTCCACTAAGAACACAAAACGATTGTGATGCTTTAGTTGAAGGACTAAAGGACGGAACAATAGATATGGTTACCACAGACCATAACCCAATTGATATAGAAGATAAAAAGGTAGAGTTTGACCACGCAAAATACGGAACCATAGGATTAGAGTCAGCTTTTGGTGCTCTACAAACCGTATTTACCACCAAAAAAGCTGTTAGTTTACTTACGCAAGGTAAAGCTAGATTTGGTGTACCTGAAAGTTCAATAAACATTGGTGAAGTTGCTAATTTAAGTTTATTCAACCCAGACAGCAAATATCAATTCAGTAAAGAAAATATTACTTCTAGATCTAAAAACAGTGCTTTTCTTGGTACGGAACTAAAAGGAAAGGTTTATGGTATTGTTGCAAATAATAAAGTAGTCATTAAATAATGGAGAACGCAGATATTAAAGACGGTAAAACCTTAGCAACCGTCGCTTATATTACTCCACTTGGTTTAATTGTTGCTATTTCTCTGAATCTTGAGAAAAGGAATCCATATATCTTTTTTCATGCCAGACAAATGATTGGCTTGATTATAATGTTGATTTTTTCTAATGTATGTGAAAAACATGTGGACTCTTGGTTCGGCACTGCATTATGGTTTATAACATTTACTTCTTGGTTGTATTGTTTGATATACGCAATAATAGGAGAATATAAATTACTTCCGATTTTAGGCCAATATTTTCAAGACTGGTTTAGAAATTTAAAATAAAACATCAAAAAAATGACTACTGACCTACACTATATAAAAAGACCAAGTACCTTAAAAGAAAATGCTTCTTTGCTTATAATGTGTCATGGCTACGGTAGTGATGAAAATGATTTGTTCTCTTTTGCCTCAGAATTACCAGAAGAACTTTTTATTATTTCTTTAAGAGCTCCATATGCCATGCAACCCTACGGAAACGCTTGGTATGCTATAAATTTTGATGCCGAAAAAGGAAAATGGAGCGATAATGTACAAGCAAGACAATCAGTAGATTTAATTGCCAATTTTATAGATTATGCCTGTGATACTTACTCTGTTAACAAAGATAACGTAACGCTTTTAGGCTTTAGTCAAGGAACTATTTTAAGTTTATCTGTGGCACTGAATTATCCTGAAAAATTAAAAAATATTGTAGCACTTAGTGGTTATCTAAATGAAGACATTCTCCCTGAAAACATTGACAGAAACAAGGTTTCTCACTTAAATATATTTTGTTCTCATGGCTATGCAGACCAAGTAATACCAGTAGAATGGGCCAGAAAAACACCAGAGTATTTAAGCACACTAAACATTAATCATGTCTACAAAGAATATCCTGTAGGACATGGTGTTGCTCCTCAGAATTTTTATGATTTTAGAGATTGGCTTAAAAATTACCTCTAGCCTATTTTAGGATATAAAAAGTATTCAACCAAGTTATACTTAAGATCGTTATTTTCGTCAATATCATATTTTACGAATATTTCTCCCCAGTAAACACCATCTGTAAAATTGGCTAAAATCCATTTGTGATTTACAATTCGTATTTTATTGATGATTAACTTTGACCCTGTCATAGAAACAAAAGGAACAATAGGATGATTATCGCCTTCATAATTATTCATTTCATATAAGCCTTCTGTAATTGCATTTATCAGCTTATCCGTATCATACCCTTGGGCAACAAAATAATCTAAGGCATTATCATTTCTGTCAATATTGAAATAATTAAGTTCAAAATTCTGATCCTCTAGATTGGTTATGGTTTTTTCTTGAGTCTCAATAGTCGCTTTAAACTTTTTTATGTCCTTTTCATATTTGTCTAGTATATTTTTAGAATTCACATATTGAAATATGAATGCCAATGCTGAAAAAATAAACAAATACATAAAAACTCTACTCTTCATATCTATATCTTAAATGGTAATTTGTAAATTATCGTATGCCAAAAAAACGTTTTCTGGTAATTTTTGTTGTACTTCATCATGAAAACCCATATGATGACTAATATGAGTTAAAAATGCTGTTTTTGGTTTTACTTTTTCTATAAAACTAAGTGCTTCATCTAGATTAAAATGAGACATGTGCGGTTCTTCCCTAAGTGCATTTACTACTAACACATCAAGATTTCTTAATTTTTCCACCTCTTTATCATCAACAGTTTTCATATCTGTTAAATAAGCAAAATCTTTAAATCTAAACCCAAAAACCTGAAGCTTATAATGCAATCCATCTATGGGCACAACCTTAAGATTATTAAGTTTAAAAGGTTTGTTCTCTATAACATGTTGCGTTACACTTGGAACACCAGGATATTTTTCTTTTGACGTGAAAATATAATCGAACCGTTTTTTTAGCGCCTTAAAAACTCGCTTGTGTGCATACAAATCTATATCACCTTGCTTGAAGAAAAATGGTCTAATATCATCTAAGCCCATAGTGTGATCTGCATGCTCATGAGTAAAAATAATCCCATCAATTTTAGAAACATTTGCTCTTAACATTTGCTGTCTAAAATCTGGCCCACAGTCTACAACATAAGTGTATTCATCCCATTCTACTAGCACAGAAACACGTAAACGTTTATCCTTAGGATTATCACTTAAACAAACAGGATGCGTACTACCTATAATTGGTATTCCTTGCGATGTTCCAGTACCTAAAAATGTTACTTTCAAACGGTGTTAAGTTTATGACAAAAATAAGGTTATTTTTTTGTTTGCAAGACTAAATTAATACCTTTGCGAAAACGATATAATCCCAATATCCATGGAAGAAATAACGTATAAGGGAGACTTTGAAATAGAAAATATTCCTTCGTTAAAAGACAAAGCCTTACGTATTAACCTTAACAAAGACATTTACGGCACTTTTTCAGAAATTGGAGCTGGACAGGAAACTGTACGTCAATTTTTTAGAGCTGGTGGTGCTTCTGGTACAATAGCAAAAGCAATGTCTGCTTACGATAAGCATTTTAGTGATGCAATTTATGGTATTGAGGATGATAAGCGATATGTAACAGAAGCAAGACTTCGTAAAATGCTAATTCACGAAGTAAATCTTATGGAGCAACGTATTCCAAGAGATGATAATCCTAATAAGATTTTCTTTTCTTATGCCAATACAGTTGCTACAATAGATTTTGCAAAGAAATATAAAGGCCATGGTTGGGTTGGTATTAAGTTTCAGGTTGAACCGGAAGGTGAATACAGTGAAATTGTACTCCACATTCGCTTTAAGGAAAATGACGCTAGGTTACAACAAGAAACACTTGGCAAATTAGGTACTAATTTAATTTACGGTGCTTTTTACAAATATAATCAACCAAGAAAATTGCTTCGTTACCTGTATGACCATTTAGATAAAGATCAATTAGAGATCGATACTATAAATTTCTCTGGTCCTGTTTTTAAAAATGTTGATAATCGTTTAATGAGTTTACAACTTGTTAAAAACGGGATGACAGATGCGGTAATGTTTGCACCAGATGGGAATAATGTATTACCCGCTCGTGTACTTTACAAGAAAAACATCTTAGCATTAAGAGGTAGTTTTAGACCTGTTACTAAAGTAAATATGGATATGTATGAGAAATCATACGAAATGTTTATTAAAGAAAATAAGGTCGATAAAGAAAATACTCAGGTAATATTTGAAATTACACTTTCTAACCTTAGAGCTGAAGGAAAAATAGACGAACAGGACTTTATGGACAGAGCAAAATTGCTTTGTTCGTTAGGACAAACAGTTTTAATATCAAATTTTCAAGAGTATTATAAACTCGTTGAATATTTCTCTCAATACTCTAAAAATAGAATGGGACTAACAATGGGAGTTAGTAACTTGGTTGATATTTTTGACGAAAAATACTATCGCCATTTAAGCGGTGGTATCCTCGAAGCTTTCGGAAAACTATTTTACAAAGACCTTAGAGTTTACCTTTACCCAATGCAAAATGAAGACGGAAGCATTACGAATAGTGAGAATTTAAAAGTTCATCCTCGTATGAAAGAACTTTATAAGTTCTTTAAGTACAATGGTAAGGTAGTTGATATTACCGACTTTGACACTTCAAACCTAGCTGTATTCTCTAGAACTGTACTTAAAAAGATTGCGAATGGAGATACCGATTGGGAAGAAATGTTACCAGAAGGTGTTGCAAAACTGATAAAAGAAAAAAGCTTATTTGGATGTGAGTCTGAAGAAATACTACATAAGTAATAAGATATGTCTTTAAATAAAAAAAGCGACCGATTTGGTCGCTTTTTTTATACTCTAAAAGTTATTCACTTAAAATCTGATTAGTATGTTCCTTAGTTTTTACTTTGGTAATAACATCTTGTAAAATTCCATCTTCATCAATAACAAAGGTCGTTCTATGAATACCATCATATTCTCTCCCCATAAACTTTTTTGGTCCCCAAACACCGAAAGCTTCAATAACAGCTTTGTCTTCATCAGCTAATAATGGATATTGAAAACCATATTTATTTTTAAAATTAGCTTGGCGTTTAGCACTATCTGCACTCACACCCAAAATTTCATAACCTTGAGATTGAAAGCGCTCATAATTATCATTAAGATTACAAGCCTCAGCTGTACAACCTGGAGTACTGGCTTTTGGGT
The DNA here is from genome assembly GCA_030149115.1 of Winogradskyella sp. Taxonomy (GTDB): domain Bacteria; phylum Bacteroidota; class Bacteroidia; order Flavobacteriales; family Flavobacteriaceae; genus Winogradskyella. Next base: position 5,561 of record JASBSE010000502.1, read on the forward strand.
AGAAAAAAACTACTAATTTTTTCCCTTTATAATCCCCTAAAGAGATTGTATTACCATCTTGATCTTTTGCAGAAAAATTTGGTGCTTTATCACCTACTTTTAAATGCGTCATAATTACTTAATTTTGTTTTTGTAAAAATACAATGAATGAATAAGCATTAAAAGCAAGAGGTTGTTATATATAAGTTAAACTGAATTATTTTTTTAAAACAACTTCCTCAAATAGTGTTTTCCATTGATTCATAATTTTATCTATAGAATACCTCTTAATATTTTCGCTGGCCTTGTCTCCCATTTGTTTACGAAGTTCAACATTTTCAATTAAGTGGTTAATTGAATCTGCCAGTAAATCAATATCATTTTGCGAAACAAGAATACCATCTATCGAATCATTAATTATTTCTCTTGGACCATATTTACAGTCAAATGATACAACAGGAAGACCAAATGACATGGCCTCGATTAACACCAAAGGAAAGCCTTCTAACCTAGAGCTACAAACATATATAGAAGATTCTAAGTATGCCTTTGAAATGTCTTTTGTATGTCCCTTTAAAATAATGCTATCTGAAATATTTAAATCTTTTGCTAGGCCTTTAAGGTCTATATTACCAGTGCGCTTTCCTACAATTTTTAGCATCCAATCAGGATGCTTTTCTTTTACTTTTTGCCAACAGTGCAACAACATATCAAACCCTTTAACATAATCATGTCTTCCAACAGACAATATAACCTTAGAATCTAACTTAGCTTTACTACCCTTAGTATCTAGTATAATAGGATTACTTATTACGGCAGTGTTTTTTAAGCTCTTCCAGTCTGTTCTATGTGCATCCGACAACAGAACAAATTTATCATAATCCTTGCCTGCAAAAGATAGTAACAGTTTTTTTATAGTGTTTAAAATTTTGGTCTTAATAGAGTTGTTACTCCCCATGAAATTTAGGTGCTTCGTATCATGACGTTGATACACCATCTTAAATTTTCTATTAACAAATTTTGGCAGATACAAACTAAAGATGTCACTTTCACAAGCAACAATTATATTTGGGTTTATTCTGTTAAGAATTTTATTAAGAGATTTCACCTTTAAATAAAAACTTTTTAAAGGTGTAGCAGAGTTTTTTAAATAATGTATGTGCAAAGCTGAATTGAGTTCAAAGAAATTCTTTTCCTCTTCAACATCCTGATTTAAAAGAATTAAATCAATCTCATATTTATAATTTTTAATGAAATAATTAATCTGTAGCGCAATCATTCTTTGCAAACCAGATGTTCCATTGATTTTATTTGCAATGTAGACGAGCTTCACATCAACTTTTTAAAATTCAACATATAGGTATTAAATTTTAAGATTTTGATTTTGCTATCAAAATTATAGCTTACTTACTTGTTAAAAAGTAGATTATTGAGGATTAACTGATTGTTTTCGGTTTAATGGTTTTTCTAACTTTTGATTCCTACAATATTTAAAAACCAATTCTTTAAATTTGTTCACTTAACTCAAGTATAAATGACAAAACAAGAAAAGGTAAATTTCGTAATAAACACACTAAACAAACTTTATCCTGAAATCCCTATTCCGTTAGATCATAAAGATCCATACACATTATTAATCGCTGTCCTTATGTCCGCACAAAGTACTGATGTGCGTGTTAACCAAATCACTCCGCTTTTATTTGAAAAAGCAGACAACCCATACGACATGGTAAAGCTTAGTGTAGAAGAAATTAGGGAGATTATAAAACCTGTTGGTTTATCTCCTATGAAAAGTAAGGGCATTTATGGTTTATCTCAAATTCTTATTGATAAACACAATGGCGAAGTCCCACGGACCTATGAAGAACTCGAAGCATTGCCTGCAGTTGGTCATAAAACTGCTGCTGTAGTATTATCGCAAGCCTTTGGTATACCTGCTTTTCCTGTTGACACTCATATTCATAGATTAATGTATCGCTGGAATTTAACCAATGGTAAAAACGTAGTACAAACTGAAAAAGATGCCAAACGTTTGTTTCCAAAGGAATTGTGGAACGACCTCCATCTACAGATTATCTGGTATGGTAGAGAATATTCACCTGCACGCGGTTGGGATTTAGAAAAGGATATCATCACAAAAACTATAGGTAGAAAATCAGTTTTAGATGAGTATTACAAAAAGAAAAAATAGCTTTTGGTTGGTATAATTATTGATGTATGTTTTTGAAACCACCAATCAATGCGACAATTACTAACTATTATGCTTCTTTTCCTTTTATCATCATGTATAACATTGAGAAAAGCACCTGAAGTTACAACTCACAAGGTGGCAACGGCTAAAAAATTTCAACGCAAATTTCCAAAGCAAAAGGCCTTTATTTTTGAAGATCCGAAAGAAGCTGACCAGTTTTACAATTACATCAATATTAAATTTCAACTCAATGATAATGATGTAGGTTTTGATGTTCCTATAGACATAAACAATAACCTTTATTATTTTACTTATCACGAAGCAGAAATACCTGATAAAAAATTTAATTTATTGGGACTTACCGTTGATGCAGCATTAACTGCCAACAAGTTAGACCCAATATTTAATAATTATGTAAATCGTAAAGGACATTGGTTTATTGCTATTACGGTTAGAGATGTAGAAAATAAGAACTGTCTTAATTCAAACTACAAAAACAGAAAGGAAGTGCTAGACTATTTGCAACTCTTGCAGAACGAATATTTAAACAGCCCAAGATTTTGATAAAAAAATCCTGATTTCTCAATCAGGATTTCTTCCAACTTAATTCTGAAGTGCTTCAAACTTCAATTTATTATAATGTATAACACTTAAAGCCTTTGAGTAATTCAAAAGAAAACTTATCGTTTCGTCTTTTGGCTGTAGATTATTATTTTTTTTTGGGGAAGCGTTAAAGT
>JASBSE010000505.1 GCA_030149115.1 Winogradskyella sp.
ATTTTATTGGAAAACTTTTCTCCAAATAATTGATGCTGCCTTTATTTTCTCTTAGTCGTTTAGATTTTTTGTTTCCTCGGTAAGCGAACCTTCAAATTTGGGAATTGGGCGATTCTTTCTCTCCTCTTCTGTTTCCACTATTCCATTTTCCTTAATGTCATTGATTAACCATTGCATTTCCATTATTTCCCTACGTTGCGCCTTGATGATTTCATCGGCAATTTTCCTTACCCTGACATCTTTTATTTTAGAACGTTCGCTAGTTAAAATAGCTATAGAGTGATGGGGTATCATTCCTTCCATATAGTCAACACCGGAAACCGTGACCTGACTTCTGACCAGCCATATACCACCTACAATCAACAGAATACCCAAGGCAAATATTGAAATGTTCTTATTTCGGTCTTTGTACATTTGCAACATATACAGTAGCATAATAATGACCATCGACCCACCCATAATCAGGGTCATAAAAAAACGGGTCTCACTGTACCAGAAATGGTCAATAATCTGATACGAGTGTGTGTACATCAAAAAGAACATCGCAACCATTGAGGTGCCAATCATTGCGAAAAATTTTAAATAATTATTTGGCTTTTTTTCGTTGTTTTCCATAGTTTATATTTTTGGTTATTTTAATTAGTTTAATTTATTAAAATTAAGATTTATACAAAACAAGTATTTGCTACATTAGGTAATACTTTAACTCTTTTAAAACACTAATCGATTTTACCACATAAAAGTGGCATTGAACTCTCAATATCCTAAAATTCATCAAGCGATTTTCTGTTCTTATCTCTATTATTTTTAAACTGTGTAGGTGTCATTCCCGTAACTTTTTTAAACTGATTACTTAAGTAAGCAACACTACTATAGTTTAACTTAAAAGCTATTTCACTTAAGGTTAACTCGTCATAAACGATGAGTTCTTTAACACGCTCAATTTTTTGGTTAATGATAAACTGTTCAAAAGTGATACTCTCTACTGATGAAAAAAGTGAGCTTAAATATTTATAGTCCAGGCGCAATTTTTCACTAATAAAGTCTGCCCATTTAATGTTCAAATCTTCTGATGAGTAATAAATTTTGTCTACCACCAAGGTTTTCATCTGTTCTATAAGCTGACTTCTACGGTCGTTGATTAGACTGAATCCAACATCTTGTAGTGCTTTGGAAAATTTGTTTTTATTTTCCACGCTTAAAGATTTTGTTAATTCAACTTCTCCCAATTTTATTGAGCTATATGGTATCTTCAGTTCTTGCAACATATTAGATACCGCAGAGATACATCGTGGACATACCATATTTTTTATGTGAACTTTATAACTCATTTTTTAAAACAACTTTAACCCTGCTTTTGAAAGTGAATAGTAATACGCTGCAATAGCGGCAATAATAAATATGATGATTAGTGCCAATACTCCAATAATTCTATCTTTTTTAGTGATATTGTTCTT
>JASBSE010000507.1 GCA_030149115.1 Winogradskyella sp.
TAAGTATCCTGTAGGTTCTAGACACACAGGTATTGTACGTAACTTTACTAACTTCGGTGTATTTGTTGAATTAGAAGAAGGTATTGATGGATTAATTTACATCTCTGATTTATCTTGGACTAAGAAAATTAAGCACCCATCTGAGTTCTGTAACGTAGGCGACAAATTAGACGTTGTAGTATTAGAGCTAGATGTTGAAGGACGTAAATTATCTTTAGGTCACAAACAAACTGAAGAGAATCCTTGGGATAAATACGAAACTGAGTTTGCTGTAGGTACGTCTCATACTGCTGCTATTACTGAAATAGTAGACAAAGGAGCTACAATAGAGTTTAACGAAGATATCGTTGCATTTGTTCCTTCTCGTCACATAGAGAAAGAAGATGGTTCTAAACTTAAGAAAGGTGAAGAAGCAGAATTCAAAATCATTGAGTTCAATAAAGAATTCAAAAGAGTTGTAGCTTCTCACACAGCAGTGTTTAGAGAAGAAGAAGCTAAGATCGTTAAGCAAGCTGTTAAGAAAGCAGAAGCTCAAGCTGCAGAAGCTAAACCAACTTTAGGTGATGCAAACGATGCTTTACAAGCACTTAAAGATAAAATGGACGGAAAGAAGTAATTCAATCCTAATATAATTTTTAAAGCCTCTCAATTTTTGAGAGGCTTTTTTTATGACGTTATATTAGTTTGAAACTCTCATAATTTAGCTTAACTTTGCTAATCAATAACGTTTGGATACTACATGAGTCAAAAAGTATTACTCAATTCTAAGGAAGTCAATATTATACTACACAGATTGGCTTGCCAACTTATTGAAAACCACGACGATTTTTCAGAAACTGTTTTAATAGGCATTCAACCAAGAGGTAAATTTTTGGCTGACCGTTTAGCACAAATGCTGAAAGAAGATTATAAGATTAAAAATATTCAGATAGGTCATTTAGATATTACATTTTTTAGAGACGACTTTAGAAGAGGTGATAAACCTCTTGAAGCAAATACAACAGAGATTGATTTTATAGTTGAAGGGAAAAACGTTGTTTTTATTGACGATGTATTATACACAGGTCGTAGTATAAGATCAGCGCTTACAGCAATTCAATCTTTTGGTAGGCCAAATAATATAGAATTACTCACTTTAATAGACAGAAGATTCAGTAGACATTTGCCAATTCAACCTAATTATAAAGGGCGACAAGTAGATGCTATAGATAACCAGAAAGTAAAAGTGAACTGGATTGAGAATGGAGGAGAAGATACGGTGTATTTAATTGATAAATAGAAAATTAACTAGCAATGAGTGAACTAAGTGTTAAACACTTATTAGGAATAAAATATCTTACAAAAGAAGATATCGATCTTATTTTTGAAACTGCAGATCAGTTTAAAGAGGTTATCAATAGACCAATTAAAAAAGTTCCTTCACTTAGAGATATTACTATTGCCAATTTATTTTTTGAAAACTCTACACGTACTAAGTTGTCTTTTGAATTAGCAGAAAAAAGACTTTCAGCAGATGTTATTAATTTTTCGGCTTCACAATCTTCAGTAAAAAAAGGAGAGACTTTAATAGATACAGTTAATAACATTTTATCTATGAAAGTAGACATGGTGGTAATGCGCCATCCAAATCCTGGAGCTGGAGTGTTTTTATCTAAACATGTTAATGCTAGTATAGTTAATGCTGGTGATGGAGCGCATGAGCATCCTACACAAGCACTTCTAGATTCATATTCAATAAGAGAAAAGCTTGGTTCTGTAAAAGGGAAAAATGTCGTTATTGTTGGTGATATTTTGCACAGTAGAGTAGCACTTTCTAATATTTACGCTTTACAATTACAAGGAGCTAATGTTATGGTATGTGGTCCTAAGACTTTGTTGCCAAAATACATAAAAGACTTAGGAGTTAAGGTTGAAACCAACTTAAGAAAGGCTCTAGAGTGGTGCGATGTTGCTAATATGCTTAGAGTACAGAATGAGCGTATGGATATTAGCTATTTTCCAACAACACGTGAGTACACACAGCAATTTGGTGTAAACAAAGAATTGTTGGATAGTCTTAAGAAGGATATTGTAATAATGCATCCAGGTCCAATAAACAGAGGTGTTGAGATTACAAGCGATGTGGCAGACTCTAAACAAGCTATCATTTTAGATCAGGTAGAAAATGGTGTTGCGGTTAGAATGGCTGTGATTTATTTGTTAGCTTCAAAAATAAAACAGTAAGTTATGATTATAGATAGAGACGGGAATATTACTATCATTACCCAAGAAAAAGCTTCGGTAAAAACCTTAGTAAATAATATAGAGCAGGCTTACGATAAGTATAAAAATTACCATATAATAGTTAATTTATCTAGCCTAGATAAAATCAGTTTAGAAGATATTATCGAATTTTTACGACTTAGTAATAATCACAGAGGTGATAAAAAATCGTTTGTTATAGTAACAGACAAAGCCGATTTAGACCAAATGCCAGATGAAATTGCTGTAGTACCAACCATTCAGGAAGCCTACGATATCATAGAAATGGAAGATATTGAACGCGATTTAGGGTTTTA
>JASBSE010000509.1 GCA_030149115.1 Winogradskyella sp.
TTTTTATTAGCCAACTGGCCACAAGCAGCATCAATATCTTTACCTCTGCTTCGTCTTACCGTGACTGTAATATTATTGGCTTCTAAAATATTAACATACATATCTAACGCTTTAGAATCTGCTTGTTGAAACTCACCATCATCTATAGGATTATATTCAATAAGATTAACCTTACTCGGAGCAAACTTGCAAAATTCAACTAAAGCATCTACATCTTTCCTTCTATCATTTATGTTTCTCCAAACTACATACTCGTATGTAATTCTGTTTTTTGTTTTGGCATACCAATACTCTAATGCCTCTCTAAGATCTTTTAACGGAAATGTAGAATTAAATGGCATAATCGCTGTTCTTACTTCATCAATAGCAGAATGTAACGATACGGCTAACTTAAACTTAACACCATCATCTGCCATTTTCTTTATCATTTTTGGTACGCCAGATGTTGAAACTACAATTCGTTTAGGAGACATACCTAAACCTTCAGGCGATGTTATCTTATCTATTGCTTTTAATACATTATTATAGTTCATGAGTGGCTCTCCCATTCCCATAAAAACAATATTACTTAATGGTCTGCCATGATATAACCTACTTTCATTATCAATCGCTACAACCTGATCATAAATTTCATCCGGATTAAGATTACGCATACGCTTCAACCTAGCAGTAGCACAAAACTTACAATCTAAACTACATCCTACTTGAGAAGATACACATGCTGTTGTACGTGTTGGAGTTGGTATTAACACAGACTCTACAATTAAATCATCATGAAGTCTTACAGCATTCTTTATAGTACCGTCAGAACTACGCTGCATCTGATCTACCTTTATGTGGTTTATCACAAAGTTATCCTCTAGCATCTGACGTGTTTGCAAAGAGATATTAGTCATATCTTCAAAACTATGAGCTGATTTTTGCCACAACCATTCGTATACTTGATTTCCTCGAAACGCCTTGTCTCCTTGTTCTACAAAAAAATCTCTAAGTTGATCCTTGGTTAAAGCTCGTATATCTTTCTTTTTCTTATCCATATTGTACAAAAATAGTCATTTGTTACTTCATCCATTTTCTGAAACAAAAAACCTCTACTCTTTAATTAAATGAGTAGAGGTTTAAAGTTATTTTAAATTCTTTATTATATGATTAACATTGCATCACCATAAGAATAGAATCTATATTTTTCTTTAACTGCTTCTTCATATGCACGTTTTACAAAATCGTGACCTGCAAATGCCGAAATCATCATAAGTAAAGTAGATTTTGGCGTGTGGAAGTTAGTAATCATACAATTTGCAATACTAAAATCATAAGGAGGGAAAATAAATTTGTTTGTCCAACCTTCATAAGGATTTAATCTACCATTAGATGATACAGAACTTTCTATAGTACGCATAGAAGTTGTTCCTACCGCACACACTCGTCTTTTATTCTCTATTCCTTTGTTAACTATATCAGCAGATCTTTGGCTGATTAAAATCTCCTCACTATCCATTTTGTGTTTAGATAAATCTTCTACCTCAACAGGATTGAAAGTTCCTAAACCAACATGAAGCGTTACTTCAGCCATTTCAACACCTTTTATTTCTAAACGCTTTAATAAATGTTTAGAAAAGTGTAAACCAGCAGTTGGAGCAGCTACAGCTCCTTCGTTTTTTGCATAGATTGTTTGGTAACGCTCTTCGTCTTCTGGCTCTACATCTCTTTTTATATACTTTGGAAGAGGCGTTTGTCCTAACTCAGTTAATTTTCTTCTAAAATCGCTGTAAGATCCATCATATAAAAAACGTAATGTTCTTCCTCTAGATGTTGTATTATCTATAACCTCAGCTACCAACGTTTCGTCATCACCAAAGTATAACTTATTACCTATTCTAATCTTACGAGCAGGATCTACCAAAACATCCCAAAGACGTTGATCTTGATTTAATTCTCTTAATAAGAAAACCTCAATACGCGCACCTGTTTTTTCCTTATTACCATATAGTCTAGCAGGAAAAACTTTAGTGTTATTCATTATCATCACATCACCTTCATCAAAATAATCTATAACATCTTTAAAAAGTTTGTGCTCGATTGTTTGATTAGCTCTGTCTAGAACCATTAATCTGGATTCATCTCTGTGTTCTGCAGGATGTTCAGCTAATAATTCATCTGGAAGGTCAAAATTAAAATTTGATAATTTCATTTGTGATTGTTTATTTTTTAGAAGTTGCAAATATACAATCTCAAAACAGGCCTTGTCAAGTAATTAGTGGTTTATTTTATTTTGAAGCCAATAGAACTCAAGTGATCCCAAAATTGCGGGTAAGATTTACTCACAACTTCTGCATCATTAATTTGCAGTGTTGTTTTTATTCCTAATGGAGCAAATGCCATTGCCATCCTGTGGTCATTATAGGTGTCAACAGACACATCGCTCATAATGCTATCAGAAGATTTTAAACGCAACGACTCGTCTGTAATTACAACTTCTGCTCCAAACTTTTCTAACTCTGTCTTTAACGCTACCAGCCTATCAGTTTCCTTAATTTTTAGTGTATGCAAACCTGTTAAATAACATTCTAACCCGAGCCCAAACGAAGTAACAGCAATTGTTTGAGCTATGTCTGGCGCATCTCTCAAGTCAAACTCAACACATTGAATTTTGCTTACATTCTTGCCCTTTATTAGTGTTATGCTATTGTCATTAAAGTTAGTATCTACACCAAACGCTTTGTATAATTCTGACAATACAGAATCCCCTTGTAATGAATCTTTTCTATAAGAAGAAAGCTTTATTTCCGTACCAATGTTACTTAATGCTACAATACTAAAATAATAGGATGCTGAAGACCAATCTGACTCAACTATTAAGGTCTTAGACTCTGCTTTGCTTGTTTTTGGATTGACCGAAATAACATTGTTTTTAAACGTAGCTTCTATACCAATTTCGTCCAATAAACCTAAAGTCATTTTTATGTATGGAACAGAGGTTATTTTGCCATCTAAGGTCAATTCTAATCCATTTTCTAACTTTGAAGCAATAAGTAACAGGGCTGATATATATTGACTGCTAACATTAGCTTTTAAAGAAATCTTTGAATTATTTAGTGCTTTTCCAACGACACGAAGCGGAGGAAAACCTTCATTTTCTACATATTGAATATCTGCTCCAAGCTGTCTTAATGCGTCCACAAGGATTCCTATTGGGCGCTCCTTCATTCTAGACGAACCTGTTAATATAACCTCCCTTCCTTCTTGAATAGAAAAATATGCTGTTAAAAAACGCATTGCTGTACCAGCATGATGTATATCAATAATATCACCATTTGAAGATAGCGCATTTTGCATCAAAACTGAATCGTCAGAATTAGATAAGTTACCTATATCTATTACAGGATACAAGGCTCTTAGCATAAGTAAACGGTTGGATTCACTTTTTGATCCCGTTATTGTTACGGACGATTTTGTATCTGTTTTGGACGATTTAAGAATTTCAATATTCATGTAGTCTTTCTTCTTTAGCAGAACAAAACTACTTCAATTTTTCATTATTATGGTGCCTGTTATGGTCTCGTTTTGCTTTTTTATCCATTTTCTTATCAAAAGCTGTCTGTAAATCTATACCTGTTTGATTAGCTAAGCACAACACTACAAAAACCACATCTGCTAATTCCTCTCCTAAGTCTTTATCTTTGTCACTTTCCTTTTCGCTTTGCTCACCATAACGCCTTGCTATAATACGCGCAACTTCTCCAACCTCTTCTGTTAACTGCGCCATATTGGTTAGTTCATTAAAGTATCTTACTCCATGTTCATTAATCCAATTATCTACTTCTTTTTGTGCATTTTTAATGTCCATTATTTCGCTTTTGTTAATACTACTTGTTCTTTCTGTTTTTTAATCATTTGATTAAAGAACTCTTTTAAATATACATAAGTTTCTGGTCCCATTATTGCTTTATTTAACTCCATAGCAACGGAAATCTGAACTTTTCCTCCTAAAACCTTACTTGAATACTGGAACACACCTAAATCTTCTGGCAGTTTTAAGATCATTGGTTCAGGGTTAGACTCTACTATATAATTTTCTGGAATAGATATATTAATCATATAACGTTGCTTTAGAGGATAACCAAAATCTATAGGATATTCTCTTGTATCTAGCTTAAATGGGTTTTCTGTAGATTTTAAAAACAACATAGGAGCAATGTATAATTTATCATTTATAACGTCTGCTCCTTCTTCTTTATAAAAATCATAGGATTCTGAAACAAAACCTTCATAAGTTTCTGCATTTTGAGCCTTATAGTTAGATATTTCTATATTCTCCAGTGATTCTTCCTTCTCCGTCAGATAAGCATCCAAATCCTCGCCATTATAATTTTTTCTAAAATCGTAGGCCTTGTGATTTGTATATCTTGACATAAGATTTCCTTCTAAAACTCCTTCTTCGTTTATAGTAGCATTTATCATATACTGCGATATTCCAGCCTCTGGCTTTTTTATAGCAACTTTTTTCCAGACCATTTTATTGTTGTCTATAAAAACACCTTCCCAATTGTAATCTTTTAATGGCAAAACATTGATGTCGCTAAACTCATCCGTAGCATCTAAAAAATATTGCTCTCCACCTATAACAGCATAAGCTAAAACATAGTTTAATCTATCTACAGTAGGAAAAAAAGGAATCGAGTTTTCTTTTGTACTTATAACTAAAGGGTTTGCATCAATACCAGCATATCTTAGCATTCCTACAAGTGTTAGATTAACATCTGCTGTATTTCCTTTTTTCTCTTTGAGAGTTTTTCTTATTCCGTTATAAAAATACTTCCCATCAATACCATTCCATTGAATATTGTCTTTAACGTATTTAAAGACAGATTTCATTTTATCTATTTCTGTTTGACTGTCTGAAATTATTTCATCCAGTTCATCATCAAACGAATTGGTTTTGTCTAATTCATTTTTATAATCATCATCATTACCAATTGTTTTTGCAACATCTCCCCAAGTTTGGGAATAATATCTGTTTGTAGTTGGTGTAACTATAGATATTAATTCAAACAACACACCTGCTCTATAGTTGTTTATATTATCAACAAACGCTTCATCTTTTAATGCCGGAACATCATTTAATGTATAGTTTTGTATATCCATGGTTCTATCTAATGCAGAAGATCTCTTTCTAGTATGTTTAGGAAAAAAACTAATTCCTCCCTTCGTTTTTGTCCTAAAATTGTAACCATCTGGTGTTTGTATCTCTGCTTCAATATGCTTAATTGGAATATCGTATTGCAGTTTTAATTCGTCTATCGATAAGACAAAAGGAGATGTTATTTTATAGGTTATATCTATAACCGAGCCCTCCTTTACATTTGGCATTGTAAATTTAACTTGCTTATAGTTATAGCTAAATTCATTTTCAAAAATCTGATTTTTGTCTAATTTGGTTTCAACAATTTTATTGTTTTCTAAGTTATAAGTATATGCCTTTAACTTACTTATTCTCTCTTTGCTTGATCTGCTTTTGAATAAATTTACCGTTACTGTGGCTTTATCAAAGCCCTCTTTATTATAGATTTTTATTCTTTCATGAATTTCTGTAACTAACTCTACAGATGATGCATTGGCACCATAAAATGTTCTTCGTTTCTTAAAAAGTATTACCGCATTAGCAGATGAATCTTTTTCATAAAATTTTTCGGATAATTCTTCCTTGGAAACTTCTCCAAATTCAATCTCTTGTGAAAATGAAAATTGTGTAAGACTTAGAATAAAAAGAAGTAAATAAATGTTTTTGATCATGATTAATTGATTGATTTTAGTACTATTTTAGAGTTATCGGCTTTTGAGATTTGTTTTCTAAAATCCCTGTAGTTTTTGTAATCTGTATTTGGGTATTGCCCTTTTTTTAATAATAATTTTCTTTTATAAGTAACTACATTATCTGAAGTACTTATCTCAAAATGGTATTCACCAAATTTGTTTTTTATATCTATATTTTCTGGTATAGCCTCTATCTCAAACCCTTTTGGGATTTCTATTTTAAACACATCTTCATCTAAATAACCACGGGAAATATCTATCGGCATTTTCCTAGATCTATACCTTGTAGGTACATAAGAATTTTGATTGAACACATTAGGCTTAAATAGTAGTCTATCTCCAGAAACCGATGCATAAGCACTTGCCTCTACATCTATATCTTCAGTAAATTCTACATCAACTTTATTATTATGAAACTTATAACCCAAAATCTCTAAGTTATTAATATAACTCCAGTGGTATTTATAATATTCATTAACCTTATCATTTGCTCTTCGTTCTATATAAAATCGATTATCATACTGTAATCCTCTAGTCTTTCTATTAATCTTAGAAGTAAAGCTACCATTAGCATTTAATTTGACATCTGCTGCGGTTGACTGATAATTCAAACTATCTAAATATAACTTTGTTTTTACAATCTCACTTGCATTTGGCTTAACTACCAGCACATTTCTATTATCTGTAAAATCTCCGATAAAATTAAAAGGATGCAATTGACTTGTACAATCTAACCAAACAGTCTCACTATCTGTAGGAATTGCTAAAATGATATGATTTCCTTGCTCTAAAGATGCAAAATCATCCTCTAGGTCTATAATTTCTTTACCTGCTTCTACAACGCAATAATAAGACGTTACACCTACTACCTCTAACAAAGACTTGGTATAGTTAGTTAACCCTTTGCAATCTCCATACTTTAATTGGTCTACCTCTAATGCAGGTATTGGCTGTACACCACCTATACCAACTTGTACGCTAATATATCTGGTATTTTCTTGAACAAACTGAAAGACTGCTTTAGCTTTTTCTATTGGACTATTGAGGTTTGCTGTTATATCTAAAACCTCTTGTTTTGTTTCTTCAGTAACTTCGTTTCTTCCTTCCAGTAATGCATCATTTATCCAATTCCCAAATTCTAACCAATTTTTTGCTTTTCCTTCAACACCATAAAATGAAAAATTCTCCATTGCAACTAATACTTGTGGGTAATAGCTATAATAAGAAGGACTTAAATCCTCTGGAGCTATAGGTAAAGCCTTCTCTAGTGTATAACTTAAAGATGTTGAAGAGTTATTCTTTGTGATATTATAATCTTGAAGATTTTTTTCCTTAAATCTCAAGCCTAAATCCGCATTATCTTGTAAATTATATATGTCTTTTTCTACACCTACATAATAGCCTGTTATAGGTCTCCATGTTGGTATCGCGGCAGTATTGGATGACTCTAACTCATAATAAAACTCTACAGTATAAGGATACGTTGCTGGCGTGTATCCCATTAAAAGCACTCTAGAGTCTGAGTATAGAGTACCACCATCTACGGCACTTCGATCAATAAAATCTCGTTTCTTAAACTTTTTGATTTCTTCTCCTGCTTCATTAAAAATCCTAGCTTCAATTTTTTTTATCTTGTTGTACTTATCGTAACTAGCATAAGCACCAATAGCATAGTTTCCTTTTTCATTTAAAACCGTGACTATTCGCTTTTCTACGATACTTAACTCATCTTTAGATGTTACAACAACATTTATATCATTAAGTCTTATAACAGCATTTGCTTTTGTTTTTAATTCTTCGGGAATTGATTCAGATTTATATAAATCTTCAGATTGTGAAAAACCAGCAATAGTGATAAAAAGAAATATTGCTGCGGTAATATATTTCATGTAGGGCGTATATTGAATTGATTGGCAGCACAATATATAAAGTAAAATTAGTTCCTCAAATATTTCGTGTATTAAAATCCCTACAACAAAACAATATTCGATAAACTGTAATAATTTTAAAAAATTTTGAGCTATTCTTTGCTCTTAGAATCTATAATAATAGTTACCGGACCATCGTTAACAAGTTGTACTTTCATGTCTGCACCAAACTCTCCTGTCTGCACAGGTTTCCCTAAAGTGTTTTGTAAGGTTGAAACAAAATTTTTATAAATAGGTATTGCTATATCAGGTTTAGCAGCTTTCATGTAACTTGGTCTGTTTCCCTTTTTTGTACTTGCGTGAAGTGTAAATTGACTAATCACAATAATGTCACCATTAGAATCTAATAATGAAGTATTCATAACACCATTTTCATCTGAAAAAACACGAAGATTTACAATTTTGTTACACAACCAATTTATATCTTCTTGAGTATCTTCATCAACGATACCTAATAAAATTAAAAGTCCGTAATCTATTGAAGCTACTTGCTTTTGGTTAATGACTACTGAAGCTTCAGAAACTCTTTGAATTACTATTTTCATTCGTTATTCCAATTATCAGTTCTGTAATGCTCTTCTTCACCTTCTAAAATCTGAAGGTAGCTTCGGTATCTTGAATAAGATACTTCATCATTTTCTAGCGCTTCCTTAACTGCACATTTTGGTTCCTTTAGGTGCAAGCAATTATTGAATTTACAATCTTGTTTTAAAGCAAAAAACTCAGGAAAATAATCGCCTACCTCTTCCTTTTCCATATCCACAACTCCAAAACCTTTAATACCTGGCGTATCAATGATTTTAGCATCAAAACCTAAGTCAAACATTTCTGCAAAAGTTGTTGTATGCTGTCCTTGCATATGCTGTTCTGAAATTTCTTTTGTCCTAAGATCTAGTGATGGCTCTATAGCATTAACCAAAGTAGATTTACCAACTCCTGAATGACCAGAAAACATACTTACTTTTCCTATCATTAGCGCTTTTACCTTATCGACATTATAACCTGTAGTTGCAGAAACCTCAATACACTCATATCCTATTTTTCTGTAAATGCTTTCTAAATACTTTACTTCGAGTAGCTTTTCTTCCTCGTATGTATCGATTTTATTGAACAGTAAAACAGTCTTTACCGAATATGCTTCGGCAGTCACCAGAAAGCGATCT
>JASBSE010000510.1 GCA_030149115.1 Winogradskyella sp.
ATTTTATTACAATAATAAGCAAGAGCCACTTTCTTTATTTGAAGTTTATACATCAAATCTTTCCCATAAGTATTATTCATTTTATAAAAAAATCGAAAGCGATACCCAGATAAAAAACTACTATTACAACAAAAATGCAACACCTTTTTTAATCAGTAAATATCAAAATTCTGTTTACGATAAGTATTTAAGAAAAAATAATTCAAAATATCCAATTTTCTTTGTCCATTTTTACATATACTTGATAGGTAAAAGTTATAAATATAAATTTCCTCTCACGGATTATAGAAAAATTTTTAAAACTAGTTTTTCTTAGATTTATAATATTTAGGATAAATTTTGAATAGTAATAGTAGGTATATATCTTTAATTTTAGTTCATGTTATTATAGGCTTACTTATTTATGCCTTTAAGCCATTATCTAAAGTTTATTTTTTTGCTGCAGTAATTTTTTTTATTGGCAATATAGTCGTAGCTCCGAAGTCAAAAAAAACAGTTGCTATAATGTCGGCTTGCGCATACTTTGTTGGAGCAGAAGTGTTGTTTAGAATGACCAAAGGAAGCATTGCGTATGAGGCATCTAAGTATCTTGTTATTCTTTTTGTCTTATTGGGTATGTTTTTTAAGGGTGTTTCAGGCAAAGGCTACCCTTATTTTATCTATTTAATTTTATTAGTACCTTCAATTATTATTGCTTCACTAGATTTAGACATAGACGCCAATTTTAGAACTAATTTGGCTTTTGTTTTAAGTGGTCCTGTTTGTTTAGGATTAGGATCATTATTTTTTCTAGATAGAAAAGTTAAGCACAAAGACATTGTAGATATGCTAGCTTTTTTGTCTATGCCAATAGTTACTATGGCTATATATCTTATGGTTTTTAACCCTTCTGTTAAAGAAACTATAAAGAATACTGCCTCTAACTATGTGTCATCTGGTGGTTTTGGACCAAATCAAGTTTCAACAATACTTGGGTTGGGCGTATTTGCTTTTACAATAAGGCTGTTAATTAAGTCACCCTCAATTATTCTTAAGATTTTCAATTCATTTTTTCTAGTTTTAATTTCCTATAGAGCTATAATTACTTTTAGTAGAGGTGGTGTAGTAGCAGCAATAATTACAATTCTGGCTTTTCTTGTTATTTTTTATGCAAAAGCATTACCAAGAGTTAAAACTAAAATACTTGGTTCGGTAATAGTATTAATAATTACAATGATAGTTTCTTGGTTTATAAGTTCTTCTAATACCATGGGTTTAATAGATAAACGTTATGCTAATCAAGATTCTTTAGGTAGGGAAAAAGCTGATTTTACAACAGGAAGAGCAGAATTAGTGTTTAATGAATTAGAAGGCTTCATTGAAAATCCCTTTTTAGGTATTGGAGCCAGTAACACTAAATATAATCGGGAGGGTAGATCTGTTGTTACTCATAATGAGATTACAAGATTGTTATCTGAACATGGAATTTTAGGTATTTTTATTTTGTTAATACTAATATTTACACCTTTATCATATAGGAGTATAAATAGAAAGAATGTTTTTTTCTATGCATTCTTAGCATTTTGGTTTGCAACAATTAACCACTCAGCTATGCGTATTGCGGCACCAGCTTTTTTTTATGCATTAGCACTATTAGATATAGAATATGAAAAACGTCCTATACATAGGAAACGCATTGTCGCAAAAGGGTAAGAACGTAACCTCTATAGAAGTACTAGGATCTCGTTTAAGGCAGTTCTGTAATGTAAAAGTTGCTTCTAAAAAGCAAAATCAAGTTTTACGATTACTAGACATGATGTTAACTGTTATAAAAAATAGTAGACGTACAGACTATGTGATAATTGATACTTATAGCACACTAAATTTCTATTACGCATTTATAGTCGCACAGCTT
>JASBSE010000511.1 GCA_030149115.1 Winogradskyella sp.
ATACAGTTTTTTAGCATCGTCTAAACAACATATACTTACACCTGCATTTCCAATTTTACCATAAATATCCGGTCTGTAATCTGGATCATTTCCGTATAAAGTTACCGAATCGAAAGCTGTAGATAAACGCTTTGCTGGCATCCCTAAACTTACATAGTGAAAACGTCTGTTGGTACGCTCTGGTCCACCTTCACCAGCAAACATACGTGTTGGATCTTCACCTGTTCTTTTAAAAGGATATAATCCTGAAGCATACGGGAATTCTCCTGGTACATTTTCTTGTAAGCACCATCTTAAAATATCTCCCCAAGCCTGGTATTTTGGTAAAGCTACCTTTGGAATATCTGAATGCGATAAAGACTTAGTGTGCGTTTCTATCTTAATTTCTTTATCTCTTACCTTGAAGCTATAAATAGGATCTTTATAGCGATTTACCTTATCATCCCAACCTGTGATGATTTCCCAATTGTAAGGATCTAAGTTTAGCTTTACGCGATCGAATTCTGCAATAAGCATTTTAATAAAATCCTTTTTGTCATCCTGAACTTGTTTCAGGATCTCATCTTGGTCTAAACCTTGTTTTCCTATAAAAGACCTTTCGACTGCACTCAAAGTGACATTACCAACGGAACAAATGGTTTTAAAAATTCCGTAAAGCTTTTGAGCTACCTCTGTCTGAGCATCCGCTGTTTTATCGTAAGCTCTATTATTCTCAGCAATTTCTGATAAGTAACGCGTGCGTGATGGTGGAATGACGAAAATTTTCTCGCTCATTTCCTTAGAAATCTCGAATGTCGATTTTAAATCTGCTTCCGTTTTTTCAGCTACTTTATCCATTATCGCTTTGTAGAGCGTGTTCATTCCTGGATCATTAAACTGAGACGCTATAGTACCAAAAACAGGCATTGTATCTGGATCTTCGTGCCATAAATTGTGGTTACGCATATATTGCTTTTTTACATCGCGCAAGGCATCTAAAGCACCACGTTTATCAAATTTGTTAATCGCTACCAAATCAGCAAAATCTAACATATCGATTTTTTCAAGCTGTGTGGCTGCACCAAATTCTGGTGTCATTACATAAAGTGACACATCGCTATGCTCTAAGATTTCGGTATCTGATTGTCCGATACCAGAAGTTTCTAAGATGATTAAATCGTATTCAGCAGCTTTTAAAACTTCTACTGCTTCATTCACATACTTAGATAATGCCAGATTAGATTGACGTGTTGCCAAACTACGCATATACACACGCGGTGAGTTAATGGCATTCATACGAATTCTATCTCCTAATAATGCACCACCTGTTTTACGCTTTGATGGATCTACAGAAATTAATCCAACTGTTTTCTCTGGAAAATCGATTAGGAAGCGACGTACCAACTCATCTACTAACGACGATTTACCTGCACCACCTGTACCGGTAATTCCAAGGACAGGTGTTTTTGAAGTTTTATTTTTAGTATGGATAGTTTCTAAAGCATCTTTTGCAACCTCAGGAAAGTTTTCAGCAGCAGAAATAACTCTTGCTATCGATTTTGGATTTTTATTGCTGAGCTCTTTAACTTCACCATTTAAATGATCTCCAATAGCATAATCAGATTTTTGAACCAAATCGTTTATCATTCCTTGTAATCCAAGTTCTCTTCCATCATCTGGCGAATAGATTCTGGTGATACCATAATCCATTAGCTCCTTAATCTCTTCAGGAAGAATCACTCCACCTCCACCACCAAAAATCTTGATGTGGTCTGCACCTTTTTCTTTCAACAAGTCATACATATATTTAAAGTACTCATTGTGTCCGCCTTGATAAGACGTCATTGCTATAGCATTTGCATCTTCTTGTATAGCTGTATTTACAACCTCTTCTACACTTCTGTCGTGCCCAAGGTGAATGACCTCTACTCCTGTAGATTGAATGATTCGACGCATAATATTTATGGCTGCATCGTGCCCATCAAAAAGAGATGCTGCAGTTACTATACGTACTTTATGTTTTGGTTTGTATGGTGTGATTTGCTCCATCTTAAATAAACTTGCTTTTTAGTAGTGCAAATTTAAATAATCTTTATTTTTTTCTACTATTATTGAGAATACTTTAATAAGTGAGAATTATAGGCAAGAGCAAATAATATTGACAATTACTTCTATTTGAATTAAATAATTACAACCAAATCTTATAAACCAATAATGAGAAAAAGTCTATCAATTCTTCTACTTATATTTTCTTTAACGTCATGTGCAGAATTGCAATAGGTTGTTAATCAATTGCCTCAAGGTACAACAATTAGCAATGCAGATATAGCATTAGGTTTAAGGCAGGCTTTAGACTTTGGAATAGATAAACAAGTAAATAAACTTACTCAGAGAGATGGCTTTTTCAAGAATGAATTAGTCAAAATACTTTTACCCAAAGAATTACGAAAAGTAAATAAGGCCTTAAGCGATATAGGCTTAAGTAGTTTGGCAGATGAAGGATTAAAAGTCAT
>JASBSE010000512.1 GCA_030149115.1 Winogradskyella sp.
ACACGACCATCTTTACCAGTTCCTGGTATGGTATCTAGTTCTGATTGTGATATACCTTCTTCCTTAGCTATATTCTTAACAAGAGGAGAGTAGAAACGATCTCCAGAAGAAATTACAGACTCTGCTGTTGCTTTTGCTTCTACAACGGTTTGTGCTACTTCTGCTACTGCCTTAGGAGCTTCTTCTTTTACAGATTCTGTTGCTGGTGCTTTTACCTCAACCGTATCACCTCCTTCGGTTTCTATTACTGCAATGGTTTGACCTACTTGTACGACATCATCAACATCAAAAAGCTTTTCTACCAACACACCATCTACCTCACTTGGTACTTCACTATCTACCTTATCTGTTGCTATTTCTAAAACAGCTTCATCAGCTTCAATAGTGTCGCCAAC
This sequence comes from Winogradskyella sp., assembly GCA_030149115.1. Lineage (GTDB taxonomy): Bacteria > Bacteroidota > Bacteroidia > Flavobacteriales > Flavobacteriaceae > Winogradskyella. The sequence goes on from JASBSE010000512.1 coordinate 396, forward strand.
GTCTTTTAACCAAGACGTTATGGTTGCTTCTGCAACACTCTCTCCCATTTTAGGTAACTTAAGTTCAAACTTTGCCATATCTATAATTTGAAGGTCTTTATTTTAAAATCGAATGCAAAATTAATAAAAAACAGTCTGTTTTACTGATTTTTATTCAATAAAAATTAAAAGCTCACTACTTCACCTCTACCAACACTACTGTCACTTCCGAGCATAAAATTACTACTTTTTACCCATATTCTATAGGTGTTTTGTTTTGAAGTGTTATTAGTTTTTATAAACTCTATAATAGTCTTATAGCTTAAGAATTCAGTATCTAAAATAACTTGTGCTTCACTTGGCACATCCTTTACATTTGAAGTAAAAGCCAATGGACTATTAATTCTATTTTTTAATTCTTCATCAATAGAATCAGAAATTACTATAGTTTCTCTCTTAATTAATACACCTGACTCATCTACAGGATTCCGCTTTGATGCCAAACTCAATACAATTTTTACCAGAGCTGAAATAAGCACACTTTTCTTAAAATGTTTTTTATAAAAAATTTCCATGGCACCATAAAATCGCTGCGCATAAACTTTGTCTCGTAAAGTACTCTCACCTTTATAGTGTATTACAGAAGTTTCACCAAAATAGTAATTATTGTAACCTGCTTTTAAAACTTTATAAGATAAATCTACATCTTCACCATACATAAAATAGTCTTCATCTAGGCCATTAACCTCGTTATAAACGCCTCGTTTTAAGAACATAAAAGCACCTACTAATATCTCTGTTTTACCAACTTCGTTAGGCTTTAGATTATTGTTATAATATTTTTTTGAATTCCCTATTAATTTTTGAAGAGCCACTTTTGGCGTTGGAATATGCCGTTTACTTTCAGGAAGAAACTTTCCTCTTCCATCCATAAGTTGGCATCCTACAATTCCGAGATTAGTATTCGATTCTGCAAAACCTAAAACTTTAGAAAATGTATCTTCAGCTACAAACGTATCTGGATTAAGAATGCATAAGTACTCACCTTTTGCTTGAGCAACACCTATATTGTTTCCTTTAGAAAAGCCGTGATTTTCCTTATTTTCTATCAGTTTTACATTAGGAAACAATTTTTTTACCATGGCACAGCTATCATCTGGCGAATTGTTGTCTACTACAATAATCTCTGCTTCAATATTTTTTATTGCAGCCTCTACACTTCTTAGGCAAAGCTCTAAAAAGTAACGCACGTTATAGTTGAGTATGATTACGGAAAGCTTCAAAGTGAGACTATGATTTTAGAGAAGCTTCAAACGGAATACGATCTACAATGCTTCTGCCCAAAGTAATTTCGTCTGTATATTCTAATTCATTTCCTGCCGCAACACCTCTTGCGATAGTCGAAGTCTTAATATTATAGTCTTGTATTTGCTTGAAGATATAAAAATTAGTGGTATCTCCTTCCATTGTAGGGCTCATAGCAAAGATGAGTTCTTTTACTTTACCCAATTTCACCTTTTCAACAAGCGAGGTGATATTTAAATCTTGAGGACCAATACCATCCATTGGTGATATTTTTCCTCCTAAAACATGATACAATCCTTTAAAAGAACTTGTATTTTCGATGGCTATAACATCTCTAATGTCTTCAACAACACAAATTAATTCTTCGTTGCGGTTAGGGTTTTCGCATATCTCGCAAATCACTTTATCACTGATATTATGACACGATTTACAAAAATTGATTTCTGCCCTCACTTTTGAAAGTGCTTCTGCCAATTGAAAGGTCTGATGCTCTGGTTGCCTAAGTAAATGCAAAACCAAACGTAATGCTGTGCGTTTACCAACACCTGGTAATTGCGACATTTCGTTTACTGCATTTTCCAAAAGTTTAGAAGAGAATTCCATGATTGCTAAGGTACAGATTTTAGAGCTAAAAAAAGCCCAATCGGTATGTATAACAATTGGGCAATTATAAGTTATCTGATTGTTAGTTAAGAATCAGCTTTTTAGTGATTTCACCATTATCACTATTGAGCTTTACAAAGTAAATTCCATTATTAAAAGAGGAAACATCTACCTTGAATCCGTTAAATAAATTGACTTTCTTACCGTAGAACACAATCTTACCTTGTGTATCAAAAATTCTTACACTTACCGTTTCTGGTTTATTCCATTTTAGACTAACCTCATCTTTAGCAGGATTTGGATACAATGTTAAATCACTAAACTCAAAGTCATTTACGCTTAAAGATGCATCATAAATATCAGATCTCCATAAGCCTCTACCATAAGTGGCTGCATAAATTTTATTATCAGCCGTATTAATTTCTAATTCATTAATTCTAACGTTTGGTAAACCATTATTAAATGTTTCCCATTCGGTTAATGTATTATCTGTGTAAAACACACCATAATTCATCCCAACGTAGAGTCCATCATCTCCATTATCTTGCCAAACTAAAGCCTGAGCCACAAAACCAGGTAAATTCATCAATTTAGAAGTCCAGGTTGAACCTCCATCTAAACTAACATAGACCTTCTGGCTATCTGTAGTTGCGACAGCAACCTTATTTGGATCTGATGGGTGAACTGCTATCTCATTGATGATTGACGAGCCTCCTAAACTCAAAGGAGAAATTGTCCAGGAAGTTCCTCCGTTAATAGTGTACCTTAAAACACCATTAATTGCACAATACATAATTTGATTATCACTTGGTGCAATCTTAAAATGATCTATGTCTGCACCAAAATTTGGAGAAATAGAAACCCAGTTAGAACCTCTGTCGTCTGACTTATACACTTCATCAAATGCTACATATATCGTGTTTTGAATTATTGGGTCTTGCTCAAAAGGTACAACCCAGTTCCAATTACTTTGACCACCTTTACCATCTGGTTGTGTAAGAGAAACCACATTGCTTCCAAATACATTATATTCTGTTCTGTAGAGAGAACCAAACTGGGTAGTTCCATACATTAAAGATGCGTTATTTTTATCTATAAATCCTTCCATACCATCTGCTCCCAGCCAATCAGTCCAAAGCCCATCCTCTCTTAAAGTTGAAGTACCATTATCTTGCGAGCCTCCTGTAACAACGACAGGATCAGTTTGGCTAACACCAATCTTATAAAATTGTCTAATTCCTAATCCAGGTGTTAAATCCGTATAATAATTTGAACTCAAAGCTGTAGGATTATCTGCTCTGTATATTCCTCCATCTGTACCTACATACAATTTTGCATCTGTACCTAAGCCAGCGAAATGCATGATATCTACATCTGCATGACAATAACCAATAGCCATACTGTTGGCATTACTAGGTACCCATTGTGACGTTATACTAAAATTAGCACCACCATCCGTAGAACGCCAGGTATTAATACCTGCGATATGAACATCATTAACATCGTTTGGATTAACCGTAACATCCATATCCCTTGGCGCCTGCCCAAGGGCATCATTTCCATTAGAATCATATCCGAAAAAGTTTTGTGTATGTGTAAGCTTTGTAAAGCTATTGCCACTATCGCTAGATCTATATAAAGCTCCAAACACTCCTCCATTGGCTTCTAAAACATAAACAACATTAGGATTGTCCGCAGAAACTCCAATCATTTTGGGACCATTAGAAAATTGATTAACACCAGGGCCTGTTATCTGAGAGAAGCTTGCACCTCCGTTAGTAGAAACATAAAAAGCACTCCCTGAAGCATACACTACATTAGGGTCGTTTGGTTTAAATTCAAAATCATAACCAGTACCTGTTGCAACGAAATAAATGGAGCTCCAAGTAACTCCACCATCTGTGGACTTGTACAATCCGTTGCCTTGAACACTAGCATAGATTTTCATAGCATTTGTTGGATCTACCAATATTTTATTGACTGTACCACCACCAATATCTGATAAAAGCGACCATGTTGCTCCACCATTTGTTGATTTAAAAATTGTTCCACTAGTTGATCCCCAAAAATATGTATCACTATCTGTAGGATCTATTGCAAGTGCAAATACATCTATGTTAGATAAATTATCAGAAAGCACAGTCCAAGATGCTCCTCCATCTACGCTCTTCCAAACTCCACCTGTTTCACTTCCTGCCAAAATATGGTCTAAATTAGATTCATCTACTGCAAGAGAGGTGATTCTACCAACACCAGGATTCCAGCCAGAAGTTGCATCCCAATAGGTTGGTCCCATTTCTTCCCAAGTACCAACTGTAGTTCTTGCTGCTAAACCTTCACTATTAATGCTTGCATTATAATCTTCTAATGCTTCATAATAAAATTCAGGAGATTTTAGTTTTCCGGTTTCATCCATAGCACGCTCAGCAAAGTATTGCCAGCGTTTAAAGATCTTAAAACCTGTTCCTCTTCCTCTACCAACAGAATCAAAATGTTGTTCTGCAGTTTCTGTGATGTAACTTATGGTGTGATTGCCTTCTTCAATTAGCTTACGGTAGTCTTGGCCAGAAGCATTAAAACCAAAAAGCACTAATGCTACCAGTAAAATTATCTTTTTCATAAAAAATTGAATTTAAATAGCTATTTTTTTCAAAAATACTATTTTTCATAAATTTTTGAGCAAAGAATTTCTTTTATGAGCCCAACTTCAATTTTAATTTTAATAGCCTGCTATTTTGCAGTTTTAGTATTGATTTCTTATTTCACAGGAAAAGAAGATTCTAATGCTGCCTTTTTTAAGGCCAACAAGTCAGCACCTTGGTATTTGGTGGCTTTTGGCATGATTGGCGCGTCATTATCTGGCGTTACTTTTATCTCTGTTCCTGGTGCTGTTGCAGCTAATCAGTTCGGGTATTTACAGGTTGTGTTTGGCTATTTGTTTGGTTATATAATCATCGCTTTTGTTTTGCTTCCTCTGTATTATAGGTTGAACTTAACATCAATATACACCTACTTAAAAGATAGATTTGGAAAAACAAGT
>JASBSE010000075.1 GCA_030149115.1 Winogradskyella sp.
AGGTAAGGGACAATCTTGGGGTGGTTCTTTAATCAGACCAGAGGCAACAGGATATGGTAATGTGTATTTTGCTGAGAATATGCTCAAAACAAAAGATGATTCTTTTGATGGTAAAAAAGTAGTTATTTCAGGTTCTGGTAATGTGGCGCAATTTGCTGCAGAAAAAGCGATAGAATTAGGTGCTACTGTACTTACCCTTTCTGATTCAGGAGGTTATATATATGATGAAGAAGGTATTGATACAGAGAAATTAAATTTTGTAATGGACCTTAAGAACAATAAGCGCGGAAGAATTAGTGAGTATGTGGATAAATATCCAAATGCTAAATTTTTCAAAGGAGAGAGACCTTGGTCTGTTAAATGTGATATAGCTCTTCCTTGTGCGACACAAAACGAATTAAATGGAGAAGAAGCTAAGACTTTAATTGATAACGGTTGTATTTGTGTGTCTGAAGGTGCTAATATGCCATCTACTCCAGAAGCAATACATGAGTTTCATGCCGCAAAAATATTATTTGCACCAGGTAAAGCATCTAATGCAGGAGGTGTTGCAACTTCTGGATTAGAGATGAGTCAGAACTCATTACGTTTAAGCTGGACAAGAGAAGAGGTTGATGCGAGGTTAAAAGATATCATGGAAGATATTCATGATTCTTGTGTTGAGTATGGTAAGAATGACGATGGTACAGTGGACTATGTAAGAGGTGCTAATATAGCTGGTTTTGTTAAAGTTGCAGACGCAATGTTAGCTCAAGGAGTTATATAAACTATAAATTCAAAGTATAAAAAGCTTCCGCCACAGTTGGAAGCTTTTTTTGTTACATATTATATGATTAGTACAATATTATCGTTACTATTAAATATATTTGAGCAAACAATTTATAATGCATAAAACTGTTTTTAAATTTTTAATACTCTTTTTTAGTTTATCACTTAATCTTAGCGCACAAGATTTTTCTACATTATGGCAGGCTCATTTTTCTTACAATGATATAGTAGATGTTGTTGGTGGTAATAATAAGGTGTATGCAGCTGCTCAAAATGCTGTTTTCGCCTACGATACTTTAACAGATGAAATAAGTACTATTACTACTGTTGAAGGGTTGTCAGGGGAGCAGATTACAACAATTCTTTACAGCGAAGAATTTCAATATTTGGTTATTGGTTATGAAACTGGTCTAATAGAAGTTTACTCGGAAACAGATAATTCGGTCTTGACTGTAGTTGATATTTTAGAAAAAGAAAATATTACACCAGATAATAAATCTATTAATCACTTTTATGAGTACGAAGATTTCGTGTACATTTCAACAGACTATGGTATTTCGGTTTATGATTTAACAAGACTAGAGTTTGGTGATACCTATTTTTTAGGAAATGGAGGTGCACAAATTATTGTAAATCAGGTTACGGTTTTGAACAACGAAATTTTTGCAGCTTGCTCAAGTGGTAATGGATTAAAAAAGGCAGATTTAAGTAATCCTAATCTTATTGACTTTTCTCAATGGCAGACCTTTTTACCAGGTAATTTTACCAATGTTAATACCATTGGAGATTATGCTTATGCAATACGGGCTAATCGATCTTTTTTTGAAATAACAAATACCAGTTTTACGCAACTATTTGTTTTGCCTTTAACACCTAGAGATACGGAAGTAAGTGATAACAAATTAATTATTGCAAATGTCAACAACATTCAGGTTTATGATGAAAGCGCACAGTTAATAGCTAGTTATACAGATAATGAAGATTTTGATACTCGTTTTACTTCTGCTGTAAAAATTAATGATGAAGTTTATATTGGTACTGAAGATTTTGGTGTTTTAAAAACTAATGCTTCAGATGGTTTAATGTATACAGAGGTTAAACCAAATGGACCTCTAATGAATGAAATATTTAAGATTAATGCTGATTCTGAAGTGGTATGGGCAAGTTTTGGGGATTATACTACTGCATTTGATCCTGCTCCACTGAGAACTAGAGGGTTAAGTTATTTGAAAGATGATGTATGGGAAAGTATACCCTTCGATAGTGTTTTTGGGGCAAGAAATTTGTCTGAAATATCTGTTAATCCTTTTAATCCAAATCAAGCTTTTATTAGTTCTTTTCAAAATGGAATTTTAGAAATAAATGATTACGAACCTACTATACTATATAATCAAGATAACAGTGGCTTAGAATCATTAGTTATACCCGGTGCACCACAAGTTATAAGTATCAGAGTTTCAGCTTCTATTTTTGATAATAATGGTGTTTTATGGACTATGACCGCACGTGCACCAAATCCTTTAAAGTCATATGATCCAAATTCAGGGAGTTGGCAAGGCTATGATTTTTCATCAATTATAGAAGATGCTTTAGCTGATGAGTTTGGGTTTTATGACATAGCTATAGATAATAATGGAACCAAATGGATTGGAGGTTACTCCAATGGTCTATATGCCTATAATGAGGGCCTAGCTAATCCTTTAAAAAACATAACTTCTGAAGAGCAAAACCTTCCATTTCCTAGAGTTACTGCTCTAGAAATAGATAATAGAAATCAATTATGGGTAGGGACCTTCTCAGGACTTAGAGTACTTTTTAATACGGCAGGGTTTTTTGAGGATCCAAACCCAACTCTAAGCTCAATAATTATTTTAGAAGATGGTATTGCTCAAGAATTATTAGAATCTCAGACCATTACAGATATTGAAGCAGATGGTTCTAATAACAAATGGGTTGGAACAGTAGATTCTGGTGTGTTTTATTTTTCACCAGATGGTCAAAATACTATTTACCACTTTACAAAAGATAACTCTCCATTACCATCTAACAGTATAACAGATATTTCTTTAGATCCAAATAACGGAATAGTATATATAGCTACCGTAAAAGGTATGCTTTCATTTAGAGCAGGTGGTTCAAAGCCTGAAGAAACACTAGAGGACGCCTTTGTATATCCTAATCCTGTGAGGCCAGAATACAATATATTAGGCTTTAATGATTTAAATGACATTAATAAGGGTATTAAAATTAGTGGATTAACCGAAAACGTTAATATTAAGATTACAGATATAGAAGGCAACCTTGTTGCTGAAGCTCAATCAAATATCAATTTAAGATCTTCGAGTGCTAATTATAATTTTGCTATAGATGGAGGTACAGCAGTATGGAATGGTAAAAACTTAGGAAACTCTATTGTGAGAACAGGTGTTTACCTTGTAATGATTTCAGACCTAGACTCGTTTGAAACTAAAGTTTTAAAGGTTCTTATAGTACGATAAGATGCTTACAAAAAACCAAGGGATTGTTCTTTCAAAACTAAAATATAGAGACAATGATCTTATTGTAAAGTGCTATACCAAAGAACGAGGTGTTGTAACTTATATTTTAAGGGGTGTTTTAAAGTCTAAGAAAGGGAGTAGTAGAACGGTTTACTACCAAGCATTATCGCAGCTTTATTTCGAAGAAAATTTTAAGAATAACAGATCTTTGCATGGCATTAAAGAAGTAAAGTTTAGTTATATATACCATACAGTACATTCTAACATATATAAAAGCTCTATCGTATTGTTTCTTTCGGAAATTCTTTCACATGCTTTAAAGGAAGAAGAAAAAAACGAATCGTTATTTAATTATCTCGAAGTTTCTTTGCAATATCTGGATAATGCAGAACAATTCTCTAATTTTCATTTGTTATTTCTACTTAAACTAACGCGATATATAGGTTTTCAACCAGATAGTAAAAATATAGAGTACCCATATTTTAATATGGAGTCTGGGATTTTTGAGTCAGTTAATCAAGGTATTTATTCAATTTCAGGCGAAAATTTAACACTCTTAAAACAGCTATTGGGCATAAATTTTGATGCATTAAATAATATTAAAATCAATGCAAGACAAAGGCGAGAATTTTTAAATGTTTTATTGCATTATTTTGAGTTACATTTGGATGGATTTAAGAAACCAAAATCATTACAAGTGTTAAATGAAGTGTTTCATTAAGTCAATTTTTACTAAAAGATTTTAATGACGAAGTATATAAAACTAAAAATAAGTGTCATTTTTAGTACTATTTTATGCCTATACTGTAACGGTATAAATGCCCAAACTATTACGGTTTTAGAAGAGGGTACAAGCCAGCCAATTTCTGGTGTTTCTTTATATAATTTACAACAAACAAAATATGAAGTTACAGACTTCGATGGAAATGCTAATCTAGATAAGTTTAATGACAGAGAAGTTATTTATTTTAAGAACCTTTTGTATGAACCATTGCGGTTAAGAAAGGTAGAGATTTCTGAAAAAAACTACACTGTATATTTAATACCTAAAGTTGAAGGCCTTAAGCAAATTGTAATTTCAGTATCTAAATTTGAACAAAGTAGAAGAGATATTCCTCAATCTATTGTTGCAGTTAATGCTAAAGAAATTGCCTTTGCTAATCCGCAAACAAGCGCAGATCTTTTAGATAATACAGGCAATGTTTTTATTCAAAAAAGCCAAATGGGTGGTGGTAGTCCAATGATACGCGGTTTTTCTACAAATAGATTACTAATTAGTGTAGATGGTGTAAGAATGAATAATGCTATTTTTAGAGGAGGTAATCTGCAAAATGTTATTTCAATAGATCCCTTATCAATTCAAAATACCGAGGTAACACTTGGGGCAGGATCTGTTGTATATGGTAGTGATGCCATTGGTGGAGTTATGAGTTTCTACACTAAAAAACCTCAGTTATCCTACAAAGAAACGTCTATAGTTAGTGGTAATACTATGTTACGCTATGCTAGTGCTAATAATGAAAAAACAACACATTTAGACTTTAATTTAGGTTATAATAAATGGGCTTTTTTAACCAATATTAGCTATACAGATTTTGATGATTTAAGAATGGGTAGCTACGGACCAGATGAATACTTAAGACCAGAATACGTCATAAGGCAAAATAGTGAGGATGTTATTGTAGCAAATAGTAATCCAAAGATCCAAAAGCCTACAGGATACGACCAGATAAACCTTATGCAAAAGGTGAGGTACGAACCAAAAGATAATCTAAAATTTGACTTAGGATTGTTTTATACCACAACATCAGATTATTCAAGATATGATAGATTAATAAGACCGCGAGGAGAAATATTGCGTTCTGCCGAATGGAATTACGGTCCGCAACAGTGGTTTATGGGTAATTTTCAAATTACAAAAACGAGCAGTAGCTCTAATTTATATGATAAATTCCAAACTACTTTAGCATATCAAAATTTTAAGGAAAGTAGAGAAGATAGAGATTTTCAATCAGATATTAGAGCTGTACGTGCGGAGAATGTAGATGCGATATCATTTAATGTAGATTTAGAAAAGGACTTAAGTAGCAAAACAAGCCTTTTTTATGGCATAGAATATTTACACAATAAAGTTAACTCAGACGGACACGATAAAAATATTGCTACAAATGAAAACTCGGCAACTGTAACTCGTTATCCCGATGGATCCACTTGGCAGTCTATTGCAGCATATACGAGTTTAAAATATAAGCCCAATTCTAAATTTGTATTTCAAACAGGTTTAAGATATAATCAGATTATTGCTAAAGCAGATTTTACAGAAAATAATGTCTTTTTAAATCTTCCGTTTGATAGTGCTGATATTAATACAGGAGCGTTAACAGGTACAGCAGGTATAACCTGGTCTCCAAGTAATATAATACAATGGAAACTCAATGCTTCAACAGCATTTAGAGCACCAAATATTGACGATATAGGTAAGGTGTTCGATTCTGAGCCTGGATCTGTAGTAGTACCAAACAATAACTTAAGACCAGAGTATGCTTATGGTGGAGAATTAGGTTTAAAGTTGAATTTTGAAAATAAGGTTGTGTTAGATATGGCTACCTATTATACCTTTTTAGACAATGCATTAATTAGAAGAGATTTTGATATTAATGGTGAAACGGAAATTGTTTATGATGGTGAATTAAGCTCTGTACAAGCTATACAAAATGCTTCAAAAGCATGGATTTATGGTTTTGAAGTTGGTGCAGAAGTTAATTTTTCTAAAGCATTAAAATTGCGCTCACAGTATAATGTTATTGGAGGAACCGAAGATGATAATGGAGTAGAAGTGCCTGTAAGACATGTAGCGCCAAATTTTGGTAGAACACATCTCATCTGGAAAAAAGACAAGTTGCTTTTTGATGCATTTTTGGTATACAACAGCGAATTATCTTTTAATCAATTAGCCCCATCGGAGTATTCTAAAGATTATTTATACGCAAAAGATTCAGACGGAAATCCTTATTCACCATCTTGGTACACTTTAAACTTACGAACGCAATACCAGTGGAAAGATAAATTAATACTTACAGCAAGTTTAGAAAATATTACAGACCAACGTTACAGGCCTTATTCATCAGGTATTTCTGCAGCAGGTAGAAATTTAATAATAGCATTGCAATATGCATTTTAAAAAACAAAAGGTCTCATATTGAGACCTTTTGTTTTAATGTTATGTTATTTATCAATCTAATGTTGTTTAATAGCCTTTTTACTAATTACTTGTCCATTAGATAAAGTTACTTTAGCTATATATGCTGCATTACTTAGTTTAGATAAATTATAAACTTCTACAGAACTATTTCCCGTTAAGCTATAAACTTGTCTTCCAAGAACATCTAAGATTTCAACATGCTCTATAGTATATTGTTCGCTAACTTTTATTTGTACCTCTCCATTGTTAAGTTCGGTAATAATAAGGTCGTTTGCTGTAATAACGTTGTCGTTTACAGATAGTGCTTGAGGATTAAATACAATTTCAAAGCGCTCATTAAAATCACCATTTTCTGAAGTGAAAGCATAATTAGAGTCGCTAAGATTGTGAATTGTATTGTTTAGGTTGTCAATAAGATAGATAGTATTTGTTGTTACAAAATCACCCTCAAGTTGCGCAATAGATAATGTATAAGTTGTTGGCTCATTGGTATTAGAATAAAAACCAAGAGGGATAATTTCATCTAGGGACAAACTATTTAGGTCTTTGGCTTGTATTGCATATTTCTTGTCAGAATTTAAAATAACAGAAGACAATATAGCCGAAGTTTCGGTAGAGAGATTTCTAGGTGCATCAAAAGACATAGCGTCTACACCATCTGTTGCACCTTCTACATAGCCAATTAAAACCTGACTAAAAATTCCGGTGTCAGAAGTTAAATTAACCCACAATTTATTAGACTGATTAGAAGTTCTGTAAAATTGAGTGTTATTACCTGTAACCCTCATGCGATTATTAAATACTACTTCATTATAATATCCAGCACCACTTGTAGCATGAGATTTATTTCCTATTACAAAAAAGCCTTGCCCAGAACCAATGTAGCCATCAGGAATATTCCCTGGATCATTTGGTGCGGCAGAACCTGTAGCAACACCACCAGTATAATTCAGCATAGCATAATCATCTTGAGAAAAATTAGCATTTTCATTTCCTGAGGCATTAAAATCTGCGTTAGAAACATGAGACCATAAATAAATAACACCTTCTAGGAAAGATGAAGTGTCTTCAAAAAATATAGTAGCATCAATAGCAGATGGGTACGGGTTACCAATAAAATTCCAGTTATTGTAGTTTTGTACAGAGCTTACAGGTAGTACCTCTGGTCTTATGTATATATCCGCACTTATATTACCTGTATTAAAACCACCTTGGCTATTCGAGGGATTTCCTTCAAAAATATAAGTGTAATTATTGGGTGTAAATGCAAGATTGGTATGCATAGATGCATAACCTCTGCCAGGTGTCATCAGACCAGTTGTTTGAGCTGTCCAATCGTTGCCTTCATCATCAATATCATCATTGCCATTAGTAAAAGTACCTGTATTATTAGTTTCAACTAAAATGTCATTGTATTGAGCTGCATTAAAAAAGTATCGACGTTGAGGATTAGAATTGAATAATGCTGTTTCAATCTGGGCATTTACCAAAGGTGAACTCCAATACGTATAGTCATACCAATTATCGAGGAATGAAGTTGTTTTACTTAAAATGTTGGTTCCTGTTGTAGGGTTTAAGGTATAAGTGCCTGCATCATCAACTTGAACTAATGCACCAGAAGTAGCAATATCTATAGTACCATTATTAACCACATTATTTTGAACTAAAACATAATCATCGTCTGCTATAGTCAAAGTATTTCCAGTATTTACAGTACAGTCACAAGCTTCAAAACTTATTTCTACACCGCCAGTTGCGGTGTCATAATCTGCATCTATAATAACTCTATCAGCAGTTGTTGGTGGAGTATCTATAGCAGTATTGTCACTCCATGTCCAGTTAGTTCCATCCCAAGTAGCTGTTCCAACATTATACTGAGCTGCATTACTAACTATTGAACACGCAGCATCTTCAGTCACTTCACAGTAAAATTGATAACTATCCAAATTAAAGCCAGTTATAGTTAGAGTATCACTGGTTTCTCCTGTAACTGTACCTGGTGCAAAAGCAGCAGTTGTTACGTTAGACCAATTTGCAGAAGTACCATCGTTATACAACCATTGATATGTTAAAACTCCAGAGTTTCCTGGAGTAGCAGAAATACTAAATGAGCTTACACTACAGTCCGTAATATCTGTTAAAGTTGAAACCAAAGGTAATGTAGCTGGTACAGAAAAAACCCCAATATCCGAACATGTCTCTGCACTTACATTAGACCAATCAGAGGCACTATATGTTGTGCTTGGACCTGCAGAAGTATTATCACGATATATTGAATAACCAATTTCATTTGGGCAATGCACAACATCGTGTTGAGCACCGTTTTTGGTTAGTCTAATTTCATCTTGTTCATTTATTCCAGCACCATATACTGTTAGGTCGTAGCTTATAGAGCTACAAGGATTTGGTGAAGCATCTCCACATCGAATAGTAAAGGTGCTATTTGCAGCGATTGTGCCAGTTAAATCAATAGTTCTGGATGGTGTTGCATCTCCAATAGTTGCATATCTTTCTAAGGCAAAATCGGTACCAGCAGCATCCAGATTTATCGCTGTATTTGTTGGATTGTAAAGTTCCATATACCAAACATTACCTCCGTTAGAGTCATACACTTCAGAAATAATGATGTCTGTAAATGAGCTTGTAGAACATGAACCTGTACTGTTTAAAACAGTAAAAGTAGAACTATCTAAAGGACACCCAGCCTCAGTTATTGTTATTGAACCTGTAGTTGCTCCTGTAGGAACTTCAACAACTAATTGTGTTGCTGATTGCGATATAATAGTGGCATTAAGCCCAGAGAATTCTACGGTAGTTCCAGCAGTAAAGCCTGTTCCGTTAATAATGACTTCAGTAAGTTCTGGTCCAGAAGTTGGAGTAAAGCCAGAAACAGTTTGTGTTGGTGTACAAGCCGCTATAACTTCAATAGTATAATCTTCTACAGAACCCCAATTAAATGTACCACAAGGAGAAACTGTTCCTGAAGAACCACCTTCTTCTTGTACAATACGCATTCTGTATGTGCCAATAGGTTGAGCTACTGGTACGTTAATTGTAATACTTTCAACAACATTTGCAGTGCCTACAGCTACATCTACTGCAGATATATTTTCACTTACATCATCAAAATCCCCATCATTGTTCCAATCTATCCAAACACCACCTGCACCATCATATTGTGTGCCGTTGTTACAGTCACCATACTCAACAGTTAATGTGTAAGTTCCACCAACAAACAAATCTGCACTCATGGCAGTATAATCGTTTATCACTCCACCTGTTCCACCTGTACAACCATCCGTAGTATCATTAGATATCGTGTCATTTTCACCAACTAGAGTTACATTCTCAATTTCAGAATCTAAATTAGATGTTGGTCCAGCATCACAATAGGTTAACACAGGTGTTGCACAGACTTCTACACCATCAGACCATGTAGTGCCTCGTCTAATAAAAACTTTAAAACAATAACCAGTATCATTAGTTAATCCAAAAACAGATTTAGTATTTACGTTTGAGGTAGTCTCATATACTAATTGATTGGCTGCTGCATAGGTGTCATTATCAGCTCCTGAGTAGGCGGAACCATCACCTGTTGGAGTAAAGGTTACAGTACCTTGATTTGCCACTATGATAAGCTGATCCCAACATGCTATAGGTGTTGGATTTGTCCAATTTAATGTTACTTGACTAGAAGTAGGTGTTGCTGTTAGGTTTCTGACATCGTCTTGTGCAATATTTTCTTCATTGCTACCTGCAGATGTGCCATTAGCCCAACCTGTTAGAGTTTCGCCATTGTAAGCAAAGATTCTAAATGAATATGTGCTATCTTCTGTTAAACCTGTTACTGTTGCGGTATTTCCGGTGCCTTTGTAAACCACCTTTCCTAAAGATGCTGGTGTTTCAAACGGAGCAGCTGTAAAATTTGCATTGGCAGTATAGGTTGTAGCATCATTTGGTGGAGCAGTAGGATCTGTTGTCCCTTCAATGGCAAAAATCACATAACCTCCTGTTGGTGGTGTAGCAGGATCGTTCCATGTTAAAACAACAGAAGTGTCATCAAAACAACCTGATAGATTTTGTGCATTGCTTGGATTACTATTTGTTACCGTTAGGCTTGCATTATTTGAGTTTGTAGAGCCACAGGCGTTTGTTAAAATACAGCGGTACAAATTACTGTTCATTGTTTCATCAGTCGCTCCTGTAGTATAAGTGTCTGTTGTAGCGCCTGTTCCTCCTGTAACGTTGGTCCATGTGGTACCTCCATTTGTAGAAACTTGCCATTGATACGATGAAGCATCACCAGACACCACAGTAAAAGTTGCAGTATTAGGAATATCCTCAGCTTGGTTTGTTGGTTGAGTACTAACTGTTGGCGAGGTTATACCAGTACCTGTAAGGGTAATAGTTGCATCATCTGTAATGGTTGTGCTACTAACTGTAATTATTGCTGATTGCGCACCAGTAGATGTCGGAGTAAATATTACATCAAACGTGGCAGTGCCAGAAGGTGCAATAGTAGTAGGTGTTAAATTACTTACTACAAATTGTGGGTTGTCCGAAACAGCTGCAACATTTAAAGCTGTTGTTCCAGCACTATTGTTTGTAATTGTGTATTGTATTGTTGAAGCGGCTACACCTAAACAAGATGAGCCATGATCCGTAGCACCTGTTATTGCTAAGTCCGATATTGCTCCACAATTTACTTCAACATCATCTAAGTAATAAGAGCCACCTGTTCTTTGGGACATAACTATTCTTAGATAGTAATCGCCTGAAAGATTTAAATTAACTGTAAACTCTTGGTGGGTTGTTGTTACTTCACCAACAAGAATATCCCTAACACTTGTCCATGGACCAGTATTAGATGTTGAGTATTCTATGCTAAGAGTCTTATTGGCGGTAGATGTTGTTCTTGCTAACCAAAATGTCATTGTTTGAGGATTGGTTATTGGCGCAGATGTTATAATGTCATCATTTAGAGTATTAAAACCAGTTCCATTTCCAGTTAAACCTGCTGTAGCATTTTGATATGTGCCTGATCCATCCGTCCAATTTCCATAACCAGAATTAAAATCATCAGACAAACATTGCCCAAAACTAAAGTTTAGAACGCAGAGAAATACTATAAGGGAAAAGTAGTTCTTTTTCATAGGGATTTGGATTAACTAACAATCAATTACAAATGTATATTAAAATTACCTAATTAACAGGTAGTTATACATTGCAAAATATTAACAAATTGTTATTTTCGCTAAATGAGCCTACAAACCACCTATACTGTCGATGAAGCGCAAAGAAAACTCGAAAATTACTGCGCATACCAAGAGCGCTGCCATAAGGAAGTAAGAACCAAGTTAAAGGACATGAAAATGATTCCCGAGGCCATAGACAAAATTATGGTTCATCTTATAGACCACAATTTTTTAAATGAAGAGCGGTTTGCAAAAGCCTTTGTTAGGGGAAAATTCAGAATAAAAAAATGGGGAAAAAATCGGCTGGTTAGAGAATTGAAGTTTAAAGATATTTCAAAGTATGCTATTGATGCAGCTCTAAAAGAAATTAATGATGACGATTATTTTGAAACTTTAGACGAGCTTACTCAAAAACGTATAGCGCAAGTCAACGAAAAAAATATATACAAGAAAAAAAAGAAAGTAGCAGACTACCTACTGTACAGAGGGTGGGAGAGTAATTTAGTTTATGAAAAAATAAATGAATACATCAAATAAAAAACCCATGACGCATAGAGCAATCACGGGTTTTTCGTCCCAATTACTAATTTTTAAAGGTGCTTAATTAGTTTCGTGTTAATCGTAATGTTATTATCTAGTTCTGCTTGTACTATATACACACCTGAGCTAAGATTAGGAATATTTATTATGGCAATACTTCTGTTATTAACAGAAGTATTGCTAACAAGTTTTCCTTGTAAGTTATATAGTTTTACAGCTTCAATTTGGCTATTTAAAGAGGTGCTAACCTTTATAATGTTTTGATCTATCTCTGTAATTATAAGATTTTGGTCTATAGTTTCATCTTGAATACCTAAAGATTGCTCTGTAAATACAATTTCAAACCTATTATTAAATGAACCAGCCTCAGAGGTAAAGGTGTAATCCGATTGCGAAATATTATGAGTAACATTAAGGAGATAATCCTTTATATAAATAGGTTGGTTATTCATAAAGTTTCCTTCTAATTTAGCAATGGATAGTTTGTAGATAGTAGCTTGTCCTATAGTTGTGTAAAAACCAAGTTTAATGATTTCTTGTGTGCTAATACTAGAGATAGATTTACCTTGTATAGCATATTTGGTATCGGGTTGGCCTTCAATAAGTGTGTATATAATAGAATTGGTGCCTGAAGATAGCATGCGTGGTGAATCAAACGCAAAACCATCATCTCCATCTGTAGCATCGTTTACATATGCTACTAAAACCTGATTAAACACTCCGTTGTCAGATGTTAAATTCAACCAAAGCTTATTAGGGTGGTTGGTGCTTCTAAAAAACTGATCATTACTGGTGTTGTCTTTCAGTCGCATGGCATTGTTAAAAGTTGCATTACCATTAGCTAAACCTTGAATAAAAAAGCCTTGACCAGAAGGTATATATCTGTCTGGTATAACACCAGAAGCTCCTGCAACTTCTCCGCTACCCGAATTAATAATTGCGTAATCGTCTGAAGAATAATTTAAAGTCTGATTTCCATTACTTGTGTTACTTGGTGCCGTAGAATGTGACCACAGATAAATTGCATTTCCTACAACAGCACTATTTAGAGTAAAGAAGGTATCAGCACTAATGGCTGAAGGATATGGGTTACCAATAAAATTCCAGTCGTTATCACCATTGTTGCCGTTGTAATATATAGGAGTACTAATTGTACCTGTGTTAAACGGACCAGAGAACGTATAGTTGTAAGAATTTCCAGAAGTAAAACCAGTTGACGAGTGCGTGGCTGCATATCCAACTCCAGGTAAAAGAGTCTCTGTATTACCTAACAGAGTCCAGTCATCTCCATCGTCATCGATATCATCATGTCCTGCCAAATAAGTATTACCATTATTAGTTTCTTGTAGTACATCCAAATAATTTTGAGCATTAAACCAATAACGATAATTTGGGTGGGAAGAAGAAAATACATCATTTGTTACTGCTCCATTAACAGGAGAACTCCAATAGGTATAGTCATACCAATTGTTTAAAACAGAGGTCGATTTATTGACAGATGCTGTGCCAGATCCTGAAAGCGTGAAAGTAGCAGAATTATTATTTTGCACAAAAGATCCACTTGTTGCAACCAGAAGTGTACCTTCGGTAACAACGTTATTTTCAACTTCTATGTAGGTGTTATCATTAATAGTTAATTGATTGCCCGAATTTATATGTAATGACCACGCACTAAAATTACCAAAAGAAGAGGTTGAGTAATCATCGTCTATAGTTACAATGGTTTCAATATCTGGTGTGCCGTTACTCCAACTACCACCACTCCATATGCTTTCTTTTCGAGTGACTTCTCCGCTAAGACTAATTGTTTCATTTACTTCTGGGTAGTAGAAGGTTAAGATAGTAGCATCGGGAGCTGTAATACTTAAGTTACCTGAATAGGTATTTATAGACAAACCAGATGCTAAACGAACATAAACAGTAACACTGCCTAGGTCTATTATAGCTCCTGGTATAACGATAGAACTACTAAAACCAGAAGAGGAGGATGTAGAAACTTCAAATCCTGATGGTGCTGTTACTGTATAAGGGCGTGTAAGTAACAATCCATCGTTAATTGAAAAGGTTTGGTTGGTTGATGGACCAGAATTAACTTCATAATCAAAACCAGTTAACGAACTTGGGAATGAATAAAAGGTAGAATAGGTTGCTTTACTTTTTGATTCAAGTGTTTTTTTGCTATACCCATATGAACTCATAACAGTCAATAATAGACTAACAATTAACACTTGAAAACGGCATTTTGTTTTCATAGTCAATTAGTTTTATAAGGGTTAATAAAGCGACTTTTAGTAATTGGGGGATTAAAAAGCTGATATCTAAGATATTACACATCAGGGATAAAACGCATATAATTTCGATGAAATGCACTCAATCAAGATTAAGTGTTTAAAAAATCCGATGAAATACACTTTTAGAGGTATTTGCAACTAAAAAAGGCCTTCTGATTTGTCAGAAAGGCCTTTGAATTGTATAAGATAAATCTCACATTTTCAATATCTTACAAGATATTTGTGTGTTAAAGATGTTTGTTTTTTACAAATTAAAGCTTGCTCCAATGTTAAATGTAAACTGATTGTAGATATAATAGCCGATATCAGATTTATCATCACTATATTTTGCAAGGGGAAACGCTGCTTCGGTATAAATACCAAAACCATCCGAAAAGAAGTAACGAGCACCTACATGACCTCCAAAATTCTTTAAGCTAAGGCTAAGCCCTGGATAAAGGTCAAAATTTGGATCAACGTTTATAACATTACTAAGGTTAGCGTTAAATCTTGCTTTTAGGTCAAAACGATCTCCAAAATCTGCATCTAAACGGTCATCGATTCCTAAAGCATAAGATGAGGATACACCTACAGAGATATTTTCCCCTAATCCATAATCGTAAGTAACACTAATACCGGTAGCTTCATCCTGAAAGTTAGCACCAACCTGAAATTTTTGGTCTCCTTTTCCTTGAAAAGCCTGAGAGTTCCCAAAACTAAATAGTAACAATGCTACTATTAATACAATATTTTTCATGTTCTTAATTTTTTTTAAAATGTCGGCAAATATACAAATAGATTGTATGGTGGAAAATTAAACGTAACGCTTTGTGTTGGTTATGGCTTTTTCGTTTTTCCAGTCTATCCACTTTTGGCCTCTAATTCTACGCATTAAATTATCATAATTACGCATTAAAAAGATGTTGTAAAGTGCCTTACTTAAATTTTTAGGGTTTCGCGCTATGGCACGCAAACTCATAGAAAAACCAGGTGTTAAATAGCGCATGTAATGCCAGTAGCCTTCAGGCATATACAATACTTCTCCGTGGTTAAGGTTACAAATCCAACCTTTAGCATGCTTTAGTGCTGGCCATTTTTCAAAATCTGGATTTGCAAAATCTATATCTTCTCTTGTTATGAGCGAATGAGGTACTTTATATAAGTACTTGTTCTGTTTTTGATCGAATAAGATGCATTGTTTTTTTCCTTCAAAATGAAAGTGAAAGATATTAGCCAAATCAATATCATAATGCATAAAGGTGTACGAATCTCTACCTCCAAAAAACAGCATAGGTAAACCTTTCATTAATCGTAATCCAAAGTCTGGATAGCTAAAGTCCTTTTGAAGTTGAGGTACTTCTTTTAAAATATTCCAAAGAAAAATCCTGAATTTGGTAGGCTCTCGTTTTAGTAAGTCTACATAATCGCTCATTTTCATTTTAGCATGAGCTTCATTAAATCCATCTTTGTAATCTACAGGTCTATCGTCATAAAGAGGTACAGTTTTATCGCCTGCTACTTCTTTCATGTAGTCTAAACTCCACTTAGAATAGGCTGGCCAATCTTCAATAAAACGTTCAATAACCACAGGTTTTTGTGGTTTGAAATAATTTTTAATAAAATCCTCTTTTGTAATCGTTTTTACACGAGGTATGTCTTGAAGGTTTAATTGCAACAGTTGAAACTTTAGAATGTCAAAGTTAAGAAAACGTTACCAAATGGGATTAATTGTTTTATACAATTAATCTATTAACTATAGTTAAATACAATTAAAATAAAAATGCCGCTTTAATTAAGCGGCATTTAATATTATTTAAACGTGTATCGTAAACCAAATAAAACGTTGCTTGGAGGCATTGGTGTAAAGCCAGATTCAATGTAGTCAGCATCAAAAATGTTGCTAGCTGTTACTGTAAATTCCGCCTGCTTAAATCGTATAGCAATTGAGGCATCCCAAACATTATAGGTTTGTCCTGTTGTACGTTCGGCATATTTGTAAATAATGTTTTGGCTTACATTTTTAAACAACTCTGTACTTAATCGTGTAATATATTGGTGCTTCAATGTATTAAGTGAATAGCGTGATAATTCTTCATTTTCATCTGAAATATTATCATCTAAGTACGAGTATCCAAACGCTAAAGTTTGTTTGTAGTTGCTAATATTAAAGTTGTATGCAGCATCAAACTCTAAACCTTTGGTGTTAACTTCGGTAATGTTTTGTGCAGTAAATACATCTTCGGTTACAGATGTTCTTACATAATCGATTAGGTTATCTGCATCTCTGTTAAACACAGCGACACTTGCTGTAAGTTTTGGTGAGATGTATTTTAAACCAAGCTCTTGCGCAAACGCTTCTTCTGGTTCTAGATCTTCATTTCCTGTAGTTACAGGATCGTTATAGTATAAATCGGTGTAGGTTGGTACACGATAGGTGTAACCGATGTTACCATAAACCTTGAAGTTGTTGGTAATATCATAACCTACATCTAAACCAGGAAATGCATGAAATTTAAAATCTAAAAAATACGTTAAAGCAATACCAGGTGTAATGTCTAGTTTGTTGTCTAACAAACTAAAGCGATGCTCTAAGAATGCATTAGTCATAAAACGGTTACGGTCTCCTAAGTTGTTACTTCTTAGGTAAATCTTAGAAAGATCTACACCAAAACCAGTAACACCTAGTTCTGAAGTGTAAGAAGCATTTGTTTCCGCTCCAATTTTATCAGAGATGTGCATGTTTCTATAAAAATCTGGTTCATCTCTTCGTAATAAAAAGATATCTTGATTACGTTTCCAGTAAACTCTTGGCTGAATTTTAAATTTTTCAGTTCTAAACGTTGTACCAAATGCAATTAAGCTATTTTGGGTTTCTTCGTACTCGTTAAACGTAGGATTGGTTGTGTAGAAGTTTTGTGCACCAAACTTGCGTTCAAGAAATGTAGCTGTCATTTCAATAGCTTGTGCATTTTTATTGAAGGTACTTTTTAGGTAGTAATTGGCATTGTCGTAATCGGTGTTAGTTCGGTAGCCTTCAGAAGTCACTCTGCCAACATGAACAATATGCGATGAGTTTTCTAAATCTACGCCAGCGGTAACATTACCATTAAGTTGTCCAAAAGATCCAGTTTCAATAGTTGCAGATGTTGAATTTTTAAGGTTTTTCTTAGTCACAATATTTATAGCTCCGTTAAAAGCATTCTGACCAAAAACTCTGGCTGCTGGTCCTTTGATAATTTCTATACGCTCAATAACTTCTATTGGCAAAGCAGCATTCATGGTATGGTGACCTGTTTGCGTATCGTCCATTTTTATACCATCAATCAGTAGAAGTGTTTGGTCAAAACCACCACCTCTTATGTAAAGATCTGCTTGGCTGCCACCTGTGCCACGTCTTCTAATATCTACACCAGCCACTTGCTGCAATAAATCTGCAAGATTTACAGCTGCACTTTTTTTAATAGCATCTGATGTGATAATGTTTATTGTTCTTGAGTTTTCTTTAAAATGTAAATCGATACGTGTACCAGTTAAAGTAACAGAATCTAATTGTTGTGTAACTTCTTGCGCATTAAGCTGAAAAACAACCATAATTAGTAATGTAACAAGGGTAATCTTTTTTCTCATATCTCGTTTTAAATTGAAGGTGCAAAAGTCGTAACTTTCCGGACGATTAAAATAGTCCACTTTTAAAAGAATGAATAGTCCGGTTTATGCGATTTTAAAACAGCTTATTAGTTTCGATAAAACTATCGTGCAACCTGTCTATGTACAAGTTTCTCAGCAAATTATAAATGCTATTCAACGTGGTTATCTGGTAAAAGGTACAAAATTACCAGGCACAAGAACATTAAGTCAACTTTTAAAGGTGCATAGAAATACAGCTGTTGCAATCTACGATGAGTTGGCTTCTCAAGGTTGGGTAGAAATCATTGCGAATAAAGGCACTTTTATTTTATTGCCAGAACAAGCCACAGCAAAAATTAAAGCCTCTGCACAGCAAGTGCACCAGGCATATCATTACCCTAAGAAAGCCGGTTTTCCGTTTCAGCAGTCGTTTCATTTGGCGACAAATCTCCAGCAAACACAAGTCAAATACATTATTAATGATGGTAAGCCAGATTTACGTTTGCATCCAACACATCAATTTTCGAGATGGTATAGCGCAGCTATGAAGCGTAAACCACTCATTCAAAAATGGAACAGAACTACGACGTCATCAACTTCAGTCTTTAAAACGCAATTGTGTAATTATCTTAATGCCACACGAGGATTTCATATAAAGCCTAATAATCTTCTGAACACACGCAGTTCTGAAATGAGTCTTTACATAGTATCGCAATTGCTGATAAAGCAAAACGATTTGGTTTTGGTTGGTCAGTTGAGTCATTATGCGTCTAACACTATTTTTCAAGAAGCAGGAGCTACGATTAGAACAATTCCTGTGGATGAAGACGGTCTCGATGTAGATTATATAAGACAGCATTTTGTAAAAAATAGAATTCGATGTGTGTATGTAAGTGCGCATAGGCATTACCCAACTACAAAAACTTTGAGTGCAGAACGACGTATTCAATTATTAGAGCTAGCTAAAGATTATGGTTTTGCTATAATTGAAGATGATTACGATTATGATTTTCAGTATAATGGTTCGGCCATGCTGCCAATGGCAACAGCAGATACTAATGGTATGGTGATTTATTTGGGAAAAATGGGACAATCGTTTTTTCCAAGTTTTCAATCTGGATTTGTTGTAGCACCTGAAAACCTCATCGCAGAGGCTCATAATTATTTGATGCTTTTAGATGAGCAAGGTGATATTATACAAGAGCAAATGCTATCGGAATTAATTGCTGAAGGCGAAATATACAGGCTGTTAAAGAAGAACATCGTAACCTACAAAAAGCGAAGAGATGTTTTGTGTGAAGCTCTAAAAGAACAATTTAAAGATGCTATTCAGTTTGAAAAACCTTCAGGAGGCTTAGCAATTTGGTTGAAATTTATAAAACAGATTTCTCTAGTGCAATTAGCCAAAGAAGTGGAGACCTTAGATGTGTTTCTGCCAAAAACGATTTTATATCAAGATAAAGATACCTGTGCTATTCGGTTTGGTTTTGGGCATTTAGATGAAGATGAAATTGAGGTTGTAGTTAAAAAACTAAAAACTGCATTTGATAAGGTGATATTACTTTAGTCAGTGTGAACAATTATGCCTTCATCTCTAAGTTTATCTTTATCAACCCATTTAAAGTTGCCTTTTTCAGTAGCGTCTAGTAAATCTATTGATAGGGCATCAGTAATATTTGAGGCAGTTTCAAAAGCATCATCTCGATCTTTAGTTTCGTATAATGTAATTTTCTTATTGTTATCGTAAAATAAATTCAAGTAAATTACAGGAAAGGTATTTGTAGTTTCTGCGGATAAAGCACGTACTGTTATGTTTTCATTAGTAGAAAAAACAGATAAATAGTCAACAACAGGTAAGTCTTTCCATTTTCCGATTTTAATACCTAATAATAAAGTGATTTTCCGATATCTTTTAGATTCTAAATCAATTTCAGACCCATCACTTCTGAGTAGGATAAATGCCAAGACAAGTATAAAGAGACCGTTAAACGCACTTATAGCTATAAGGCCATACATGCTTAAGATTAATAATAATATCCCTAAAATCATTTTTGCGGTAGGGATTTTTCGTGTATAACTTATGATTGCTTTCATATATTCAAATATAGTAAGACGATACTATTTTGTCTAACATTATTTATCCATACATCTATGGATGCACTTGTAGATTGTAATAATTACAATCATATTATTTCTACGAGTGACAATGCTAAGACGATAAGTTTATCTTTTGATAAACTAATTTTTAAGTGAGAAGGCTTTTGTAAAACTTTAGATTATTGCCAACCCAGCAATATTTTAGAGTATTAACTAGCGATGTCTATTAGCAAGTAGAGGAGGAGGCTCACCTGTAAATGGATTCCAACGACTAATGGTTTTGGCTTCCATTCCTGCCGCAGACATTACAGCTCTGTCACCAAAACGTTCACGCATTTTGTCCATAGCTTTGCTTAAGTTGAGGTGTATTTCATTATCTTCAAACAAGTTGATTTGATGGCCTCCTTCTACCAAATGACTAAACTTTACACCAATAAGTCTGACCAATAATCTACGGTTGTAAAGTTTTTGGAATAAATCTAAAACTACCGGAATTATAGTATGATCCATAGCACTGTACGGAATACGTTGTTGTTGCGTGTAGGTTTGAAAATCGGAATACCGAATCTTAAACGTTACACAAGCAGTTAGCTTATTACCACGACGTAATTGATAGGCTAAATTTTCCGCCATGGCGATTACTAAACCTTTTAATTTATGGATATCTGTAGTATCTTGCCCAAAGGTACGCTCTGTAGAAATGGATTTGCGTTCGTGATATTGTATTACAGGGCTGTTATCTATACCGTTGGCCTTTTTCCAAATAGAGAGCCCGTTTTTGCCCAATACTTTATGCATTAATTCCATAGGCATATTCTGAACGGTCTGAATTCGTTTTACACCCAAATCGCAAAGTGTTTTATAGGTAACATTACCAACCATAGGAATTTTTTTTACCGAAAGTGGAGCTAAAAAAGGCTTTTCAGTTCCTGAAATTATACGAATTTCATTATTAGGTTTGGCTTCGCCTGTTGCAATTTTTGAAACGGTTTTGTTGAGCGATAATCCAAACGAAATAGGAAGTCCGGTTTCTTTAATAATACGTTGACGTAGTTCTGAAGCTAATTTGTGGCATCCAAAAAATTTGTCCATTCCTGTAAGGTCTATGTAAAATTCATCTATTGAGGTTTTTTCATAAAGCGGCACACTTTCTTTGATGACTTCGGTAACATCATTAGAAAACTTAGTGTAAATACCAGAATTACCCCTTAGAATAATAGCTTCTGGACAAAGCTGTTTTGCCATACGCATAGGCATCGCAGAATGTACGCCAAACTTACGAGCTTCGTAACTGCAAGAAGCCACAACACCTCTGTCACTCGTACCACCAATAAGCACAGGCTTACCTATAAGACGACTATCTTTTAAGCGCTCGCAAGACACAAAAAAAGTGTCTAAATCCATATGTACTATTGAGCGATTACTACTCATATTGTGTTTTAAGATCTTTAAAACTTTTTTTCTTTTGAAACGTTTGGTTAGATGATTTTACAGCGTAACGTGGATCTTCAATAATTGCTAAACGCTCTAATTTTGAAACCTCAATAGAGACACAATCAAATTCTATCATCACCTTTCCTGTAATGGCATAAATGCCTTTTCCTCTAAAAGGATATTTGGAGGCAATTGGAGGAAAATGTACCGTATCTAAAAAATCTCCATCGCGATCTAAGAAAGTACCAAAGTGCATTAATTTTCCATTTGCTGCTTTGGTATTCTTGGTTGTAATTAAATAGCCTTCTATGATTACTAGTTTGCCTTCTAACTTTTCCAAATGCTTAGCTCTTAATTTGCTTAACGATGTATTTTCTAAAAGTTCAAAAGGATTGCAAAGGGGAAAACCTAATAGTTCTAATTCATCAAAAGCATTTTCTAAAGCTGTACTAGGCAATTCTGGAGTATTATAATTAATACGTCTCGTTTTAAATAGTGTTACGACATGCTCTTGAATTATGGTCTTGCTAATTTTTAGGTGAGCTTCCCAAAGCAGTTCACGCTTATTGATTTTTGTAAATCTGAAAGCGTTTATTTTTATTAGAATTGAAATTTGCTCGACGGAAATAGGAATACGTTCTATAAAGTCATCTAAAGATTGGAACTTTCCGTTTTTCTCACGTTCTGTAACTATACGCTTTACAATTTTAGCTTCTAAGGCATGTAAAAACATAAAGCCCAAATAGATAGTTTTATCGTTGATAGTTGCTTGGTTGTATGAGTTATTTATGCAAGGAGCTTCAATAATACCGTTATGCATTCTCGCCTCGTGCACATAAAGTTCTGTGCTATAAAAACCTCCAAAATTATTAATGGTAGCTGTCATGTATTCGAGCGGGTAGTATGCCTTTAAGAATAAGCTTTGATAACTTTCTACGGCATAAGAAGCTGAGTGGCCTTTTGCAAACGCGTAACCAGCAAAGCTTTCGATTTGCCGCCAGATATCAGCCGTGAGTTCTTTAGATTCGCCACGAGCAATACAGTTATCAAAAAACTTTTGTTTTACCTTAAGAAATTCTTCACGAGATCTAAATTTACCAGACATACCACGTCGCAGCATATCGGATTCTCCCAAATCCAATCCGCCGAACATGTGAGCAACTTTTATAACATCCTCTTGGTAGACCATAACACCATAGGTTTCTGGCATAATATTTTGCAGTACAGGATGCGCTTCTTTTCGTTTTTCAGGATAGCGATAGCGCAAGATGTATTGTCGCATCATACCACTCTTTGCAACACCAGGTCTAATGACCGAACTTGCGGCTACTAGCCCCAAATAATTATCTACCTGTAATTTTTTTAATAGCATACGCATGGCAGGAGATTCTACATAAAAACAACCAATAGCTTTGGCGTTTTTTAGTAAGTATTTTATACGCTCATCTTCTTTAAAACGTTTAATGTCATGAATGTCTAAAGGGGATTGATTGTTATAATTTTGATCTATGATTTCTACAGCATCTT
The DNA here is from genome assembly GCA_030149115.1 of Winogradskyella sp. GTDB lineage: Bacteria > Bacteroidota > Bacteroidia > Flavobacteriales > Flavobacteriaceae > Winogradskyella. The sequence continues at coordinate 23,159 of JASBSE010000075.1, forward strand.
TAATTTTTCCTAAGCCACGTTGACTTAAAATATCGAATTTATACAGACCAATATCTTCTGCTACAACCATATCGAATTGTGTGGTAGGAAATCCTTTTGGTGGCATAAACGTAGCACCATAATAGTAAATAGGCTGTTCTGAAATTAAAATTCCACCAGCATGTATGCCTAAATAATTTGGAAAACCTTCAATATATTTACTGTATTTGAGTACGAGTTGAGATAGATGATCTAATTGATTAAAATTAAACTTACCACGTGTTAGGTTATCCATTTCAGATTTTGGTAACCCAAAAACTTTACCTAATTCGCGTACGGAAGCTTTAAATTTAAAGGTGTTATAAACAGTAATAAGAGCTGTGTTTTTAAAGGTTTTGAATATAAATTCAGTAATATCATCTCTGTCTTTCCAAGAGAAATCAATATCAAAATCAGGTGGATTTTGCCTAAAGAGATTAATAAAACGCTCAAAATATAAGTCGAGTTCAATAGGATCTACATCTGTAATACGCAATAGGTAAGCAATAATACTATTGGCGCCACTACCACGGCCAACATAGTAATAGCCTTTACTGCGCGCATATTCTAAAATTTTCCAATTGATTAAAAAATAGGAGACAAATCTTTTCTGTTTAATAATGTCTAACTCTTTTTTAATGCGATCGAATATTTTAGGATCTAGATTATCTCCATATCTATAAGAAATGCCATTGTAGGTTAATTGCTCTAATAATGTATAATCGGTGGTTTCGTTAGCGGTTAGGCATTTCTGATTTTTGGGCTGTGGGTTTTCAAAATCAAAATGAATAGAACAAGTGTTTAATAGCTGTTCCGTGTTTTTTAATAGAGAAGGGTAATCTTTATAAAGTTGATATAATTCATCATAAGGTAGCATTATATCATTAACGTGTCCCTCTTCAGATTTTGAGAGTTTACTCAACAACGTATTGTTATCTATGGCACGAAGTAAACGATGTGTATTGAATCCTTTTTTATCTTGAAAAGACACCGTTTTTAAAACTACTAACTTATCTCTATGTTCATTCCATTTAGAAAACTTTAATTGGTTGAGGTCTTTAGGTGTAATTCCTAAAAATTCGTTTTGTTTAAGTTCAAAATGCTTTCCTTTTTGGTAAGGATAGACAATGAAGCAATCTTCCAAAACGTCGTCAGGTTGCTCAGGAATTTTTAAGTCTTGATTATGAAGAAATTTTGATAGATATGTGTTTATATTTTGAAAGCCTTGGTTGTTTTTTGCGATAACAATAAACTGTTGCTCTGCCTTATTTCTAAAGTCTACACCAAGTACAGGTTTTACCTTGTATTTTTTTGATAATCGTACAATATCTAAGCATGCTGAAGTCGTATTAATATCGGTTAACGCTAAGGTCTGAACACCATTTTCTGAAGCAATAGCAAGTAATTGCTCAGGTTTTATGGTGCCGTAACGCAGGCTGTAATATGTATGACAGTTTAAATACATGGGACTAACAAAATTAGCTACTATATGTAGTCGATATTGCTTATATTTGTAGTAAATGATGTTAAAATTATTTCGATGAAGCCAATACAAGCCAACATAAAACACCTTAGGTCTTTAAAGAAGCTATCTCAAGAGCGTTTTGCAGACGATTTAGGATGGACACGCTCAATGGTAGGATCTTATGAAGAAGGACGAAGCGAACCGCCAATTGAGCGTTTAATAGA
>JASBSE010000001.1 GCA_030149115.1 Winogradskyella sp.
GAAAGCTTTACCAAATGAGCGTTATTTCCCTGATGCAAATAGTACGTTGCGTGTTACTTATGGTCAGGTTAGAGGGTATTCACCAAGAGATGCTGTGTATTACAGTCCTGTAACTTATTTAGAAGGTGTGGTGGAAAAGTATGTGCCAGGTGATTATGAGTTTGATGTGCCACAGAAACTTTTAGACCTATACAATACTAAGGATTATGGTCCGTATGCTGATAAAAACGGAAAAGTGCCAGTGTGCTTTTTGGGAACAAACCATACGACTGGTGGAAATTCTGGTAGTCCTGCTATTGACGCCGAAGGAAACTTAGTAGGTTTAAACTTTGACCGTGTTTGGGAAGGTACAATGAGCGATATGAACTACGACCCTGAAATCTGCCGAAACATAATGGTAGATTTACGTTATGTGCTTTTCATAGTAGATAAATATGCGGGTGCAAAACACTTAATTGATGAGATGAAGTTAGTGCATCCGAAGAAATAGCAATATATTGTTTATAAAATTGAACCTCACAATCACCAATGTTTGTGAGGTTTTTTTATGAAATACATTGAATTTGAGACGTCAGTTCGAGTGAAATTCTTGCAAAGAATTTTGTATCGAGAACCAATAATTTTAGGGTTTGCTTTGCTAAAAAAAATCCCAAACAGAAATGTTTGGGATTTGGTTTTTAACTTTTGGAATTTGAGATTCCTGCGAAAGCAGGAATTCTTAATATCTATAATGCTCAGGTTTAAAAGGACCTTCAACTTCTACACCAATATATTTAGCTTGATCTGGTTTTAACTCAGTAAGCTCTACACCAATTTTTTCTAAGTGTAATGCAGCTACTTTTTCATCTAAATGTTTTGGTAGCATATATACTTCGTTTTCATACTTATCAGAATGATTCCAAAGCTCTATTTGTGCTAAGGTTTGGTTTGTAAAAGAGTTACTCATCACAAAACTTGGGTGACCAGTTGCACAACCTAAATTTACTAAACGTCCTTCTGCTAAAACAATAATATCATTACCGTCAATAGTATATTTATCTACTTGTGGTTTGATAGTATTTTTAGTGTTACCATAGTTTTCGTTTAACCAAGCCATTTGTATTTCGTTATCAAAATGACCAATGTTACACACTATGGTTTTATCTTTCATTGCTTTAAAGTGCTCTGCACGTACAATGTCTTTGTTTCCAGTTGTAGTAATTACGATATCTGCATTACTAACAACAGTTTCTAATTTTTTAACTTCAAAACCGTCCATTGCAGCTTGTAACGCACAGATTGGGTCAATTTCAGTTACTGTTACGATACTCCCAGCACCTTTAAAAGAGGCAGCTGTACCTTTACCAACATCTCCGTAACC
>JASBSE010000049.1 GCA_030149115.1 Winogradskyella sp.
ATGGATTTTAGCTTAACTGAAGAACATTTAATGATTCGTGATGCGGCGAGAGATTTTGCTCAAACAGAATTACTTCCTGGTGTTATAGAACGCGATAATGCACAAACATTTCCGGACGAGTTGGTTCGAAAAATGGGCGAACTTGGTTTTATGGGAATTATGGTAGATCCAAAATACGGTGGAAGTGGTATGGATACCATTTCTTACGTTTTAATCATGGAAGAATTATCTAAAATAGATGCTTCTGCTTCGGTAATGGTTTCTGTAAACAACTCTTTAGTTTGTTACGGTCTTGAAGCTTTTGGTACAGAAGAGCAAAAACAAAAATACCTTACTAAACTTGCAACTGGTGAGCAAATTGGTGCATTTTGTTTAAGCGAACCAGAAGCTGGTAGTGATGCAACATCACAAACAACGACTGCAATAGACAAAGGTGACCATTATGTAATTAATGGAACAAAAAACTGGATTACCAATGGTGGTCGTTCTGATGTTTATTTAGTAATTGCACAAACAGACAGAGAAAAAGGACACAGAGGAATCAATGCTTTTATAGTTGAAAAAGGTATGGAAGGTTTTGATATTGGTCCTAAAGAAGATAAATTAGGAATTAGAGGAAGTGATACACATACGCTTCAATTTAACGATGTTAAAGTACCAAAAGAAAACAGAATTGGCGAAGACGGATTTGGATTTAAATTCGCAATGAAAACTCTTTCTGGTGGACGTATTGGTATTGCTGCACAAGCTTTAGGTATTGCTTCTGGAGCTTACGAGCTTGCTTTAAAATATAGTAAAGAGCGTAAAGCTTTTGGTACCGAAATTTGCAACCATCAAGCTATTGCTTTTAAACTTGCAGATATGTATACTGAAATTGAAGCTGCACGTATGTTAGTAATGAAAGCTGCTTGGGATAAAGACCAAGGTAACAATTACGATATGTCTAGTGCTATGGCAAAATTATACGCTAGTAAAGTTGCTATGGAACAAACTGTTGAAGCTGTACAAATACACGGTGGAAATGGTTTTGTAAAAGAATACCATGTAGAGCGTTTAATGCGTGATGCAAAAATTACTCAGATTTATGAAGGAACTTCTGAAATCCAAAAGATTGTAATTTCTAGAGGTGTTATTAAAGGATAACATTTCAATTATATAAAATTGAAAAGGCTTCGCATGCAATGTTGAAGCCTTTTTTTTTATGAGTTTAATTCGTCTAAAACCAACCTTATTTCACCATAACTATATTTATCATCTAGTTGATGTTTTAAATCTGAAAGTGTATCAAACTTTTGTTTTGGTATTAACTCTTTTAATTCTTGATAATGCGCTTTTGGCATTAAATCGGAAATTTTAATTTCACCAGATTTAATAAATTTAGCTAAATGACCAAAAATTGTGTTTTCATTTAATTCTCTAATGTGGGCAATTTCTTCTATAGTTTTTCCCTCTTTAAAAAGCGCTAAAGACTCTTTTTGTGTGTCGCCTTTTTTACGTTTTGGCTTATTTTCTTCTACGAATTCAAATTGAGTATCATCTGAAGTATCAATATCATTCTCTTCACAATACTCTCTAATTACAGTTAAAATATCGTTTCCATATTTATCAACTCGTACTTTACCAAAACCATTGACTTGTAATAATTCTTTTTTGGTCGTTGGTAAGGTTTCACACATCTCGTAAAGTGCTTTTTGGGTAAAAATTTGATAGTGGATTAAATCGTGTTCTTGCGCAAGAGTATTTCTTAATTCTCTTAACAGCTCAAATAATTCGATATTTGTAGTACCATCAATGACCTTTTTTCTAAGCTTTTTTGGTTTGTCTTTAGTTAAAAAGACCGATTTTGCTCTTAAACCTAAAAACTTATTGACTTCAAAACCATCTTTCAATTCAGAGAAATAGAGTTTTTTAGTTGCTATAAGTTCTTCAATCGTATCTAATTGTTTG
>JASBSE010000053.1 GCA_030149115.1 Winogradskyella sp.
TGATGTTTTTTCAGCCTTTAAATCCTGATTAAACTTTAATATTGAACTATTAGGATTCTGGTAAAAGTTACCATAAGCCAAAGACATTTGTCCGTTTTTAGAAGTTTTATAAGCTAAGGCAGCTCTTGGTGAAACATCTAAATCACTGAATATAGAACTGTAATCTGCTCGCAATCCAACTTTTAAAGCCAAATCTTTTGAAAATATTAAATCCGCTTCAGCAAAACCCGCTGTAATATTATTATCATAGCCATAGCTAACATCTATTGTTTCTTCTTTAAAATCTTCATTGAAATCTGTGATAAACTGCTCGGCTCCAAAACTCAACTTAAATCTACTATTAAATCGCTTCTTTAATTTCAGTTTTATGTGAGCTGAGTTTTCAGAATTTTCAATATCGCTTGTCATAACTCCTAAATCATTCTTAGCATATGTGTAGCTTAAGCCCGAACTCAAGGTCCAGTTATTTTCCAAAATTCCTTTATATGATGTATTAAGATAGAAGTTGTTATTGTTCAATTTAAAATCTAAACCTTCCTCTAGATTAATATCCTCTTGAGTTAATTGAAATTTTGCAGTATCAAAAGCAGCATAAAATTTTAGCATACCACTGTTAAGACGATATCTATAAACCATTTCGCCTTGCGCTCCTTGATATGGTGTCTCCCACTCATTTCTATCATTAAAAACCGCTAAATAAGGCGCTAGATTAATATAGTTTGCATTAAAACTTAGGGAAGAACGTTCCCATTTTTGAGTATTTCCTAAAGCAGCACCAACAGTCATTAAACCTATATCTGTTTTTTCCTGATCCGGCTCATCTATAGTATTTAATAGTAATACACTAGACAATGCTTGACCAAACTCTGAAGAATAGCCACCTGTTGAAAAGGTAATACCATCAAACAAAAATGGTGAATAGCGACCACGTGTCGGCATATTGTTGGCCGTTGGAGAGTATGGAGTAAAAACTCTAATACCATCAATAAAAATTTGGGTTTCATCTGCATTACCTCCACGTACAAATAAACGCCCATCTTCAGCAACATTAGAAGTTCCTGGTAAGGTTTGTAGAGCACCTACAAAATCACCAAGTGCACTTGCTGTAGTAACAACATCAAGAGGTTTTAAAACTGAAACTTTACTGTTGTCATTAGCTTCAAAAGTACCTGCACTAAGCACCACTGCATCTAAAGACTCTACATCTTCTCTTAGAATGATGGTAAGGTTTGCAAATTTTGAAACATCATCTACAATGGTTTTTGTTTCGTATGATAAAAATGAAATCACTAAGGCTTGAGTGCCTGTTTCTTCTGTAGTAAAGGAAAATTGTCCTTCTACATTTGATGTTGCCCCATCATAAGTTCCATCCAAATAAATATTAGCACCTTCAATAGGTTGGTTTTTGTTATCCAATACCTTTCCGGAAATTGTGGTTTGAGAATAGCTTAAGTTGATGAGACATAAAACTATCAGTGAAATTAACTTGTTCATTTTTTGATTGATTTGATTTGTTCTTGTTTTGATGAGACAAACTTCAATCATTCTTCACGCCAACCAAATTCTAATTTACTGAGTTGTAATTTTTAAAGGACGAATTGAATATTTTTAATTAATTTCAAATCATGAAACTAACCAATATCGAGAAAAAATTCAGTATTCTATTTTTTGTAATTGTACTTTTTGAAATCATAACTGGAAGTAAAGAGACCTTACAAATAGCACATTACGTAGCCAAGCCTGCTATAGTTATTAGTCTAATCTTTTTGTTTATTAAAACGTCTGATGGCATTTCAAAATCCATAAAACGGATTACACTTTTAGCTTTAATATTCTCGTTATTAGGTGATATCTTTTTAATGTTTGTTGAGCACTCACCACACTTTTTTACGGTTGGACTCGTTGCTTTCCTACTTGCTCACATTATGTATATTCTGGTGTTTCTGAAACATAAAAACAAACAAAAATCTATGGTTGTCTTTGTGGTATTACTATTAGTCTACGCCTCAGGATTATTCTATTTATTAAAAGATGGCCTGGGAGCTATGCTTGTTCCTGTTGTTATTTACATGATTGTAATTTTAAGTATGGCAACATCAGCATTTTTAAGGAAAGGAATGGTAAACAATCTCAGTTACAACTTGGTATTTGTTGGTGCTATTTTCTTTATGATATCTGACAGTATATTGGCGTTGAACAAATTCTACCAACCACTACCTTTTTCAAATATAAGTATTATGCTAACCTATGCGTTAGCACAGCTCTTAATTGTTTTAGGATTATTGCGATTAAAAAAAGGCTAAAGGTTACTTCCTAAAAGGTCTTATTATTAGACGTGCTGCTTTATCAAAATTAATGTAGTTGTACGTCCAGTTAAAAAACACAATAACTCTGTTTCTAAAACCCACTAAAGACATTAGGTGTACAAACATCCAAATAAACCATGCAAAAAAGCCACCAAACTTATAGGGTTTTAAATCTACAACGGCTTTATTACGACCAATAGTAGCCATAGAACCTTTGTCAAAATACTTAAAAGACTTCATTGGTTTCTTCTCTATTAATTTCAATAAGTTTTTCCCTAAAAGTTTCCCTTGCTGTATTGCTGGTTGCGCTACTTGCGGATGACCTTTTGGATAATCTTCGGAAGTCATAAGCGCAATATCACCGATGGCAAAAATATTGTCATAACCTTCTACCTGATTAAACTCGTTTACCTTATATCTGTTAGAACGCTCTACCAAAGCAGAAGCATTTAAGCCTCCTACTGGCGCACCTGTAACGCCTGCCGCCCAAATTAAGGTTTCGGATTGCATTTTT
>JASBSE010000059.1 GCA_030149115.1 Winogradskyella sp.
CTAAAACGAATGGTGCGTCATCTGTTGTTATTGGTCTAATGTGAAGACGTTGGGTTTGGAATGAATCTTTCATTATTCAATTAATCTAAATACATTATTATTCTATTGGCTCGGAAAACCTTATTTTTACTTCCTCAAAAAAGCTTTTTCAATATACAGAATATTATTAATGAAGTTATTCTCAAAAGAACAAATATACGAAGGTGATAAACTCACTACCGAACGCCAAAATATTTCTTCAACAGACCTTATGGAGCGTGCAGGAACCCAAATTTTTAATTGGATTCATATGCGTATGCAAGGTGCACAAGTGCCAATTCATGTATTTTGTGGTATAGGTAATAATGGTGGAGACGGTTTGGTATTGGCTAGACATTTAATCACTCATGGTTATAATGTTATGACTTATATCGTTAATTGTAGCGATAAGCGTTCCAAGGATTTTTTAATCAATTACGATAGAATAAAAAACGTTACCAAAGACTGGCCAAAAATGCTAAGTTGTTCTGGCGATTTTTCTGAGGTTACTATAGATGAAAGAGATATTATAGTTGATGCTATTTTCGGTATAGGCCTTAATCGTCAACCTAATGATTGGGTACAAGAATTATTTCAAAAATGGAGAGCGTCTAAAGCATTTACCTTGTCTATAGATATTCCTTCAGGATTATATACAGATAGAGCTATTGAAGACGAAAATGCCGTAGTACATGCCAACTACACATTAAGTTTTCAGTCACCAAAATTGATATTCTTCTTACCAGAAACTTCAAAATTCACGGTGCAATGGGAAGTATTGGATATTGGTATAGATCGCGATTACTTAATGCAAACCGAAGCCGAAGCGGAGTTAATTTCAAAACATGAAGTTTTACCCTTATACAAACCAAGGGAAAAATTAACACACAAAGGAGATTTTGGTCATGCTTTAATCGTTGGTGGAAGTTACGGAAAAATAGGTGCTGTTAATTTAGCTAGTAGAGCTGCTTTAAGCTCTGGTGCAGGATTGGTTACTGCATTTATCCCTAAATGTGGTTATCATAGTATGCAGACGTCTTTTCCAGAATCTATGGTGATTACTGATAAAGATGAAGAATACATTTCAGATATTTCATTTACAATAGAACCCAATGCAATTGGTTTGGGTGTTGGACTTGGATCTGAAGACAAAACTGTAAAAGCTATCGAGGCTTTTTTAGAGACCAACAAAGTACCATTGGTTATAGATGCTGATGGTTTAAACATCTTATCTAAGAAAAAAACATTACTTAAATTATTACCAGAACAAACAGTGTTAACACCACACCCAAAAGAGTTAGAACGCTTAGTTGGTGAGTGGTCAGACGATTTTGATAAGCTTAAAAAAGTAAAAGCGTTTTCTAAAAAGTACAAAACAATAGTTGTTATAAAAGGTGCTAACACAATAACAGTTTTTGGAGACAAACTTTATATAAACACAACAGGAAACCCTGGAATGGCAACAGCAGGAACAGGAGATGTCTTAACAGGAGTAATTACAGGCTTAATTGCACAAGGTTATGAACCATTGGCAGCAACTATTTTTGGTGTGTATTTACATGGTAAGTCTGCCGATATTTCTCTTGAAGATTATGGATACCAAAGCTTAATAGCGAGCCATATTATTGAAACTTTAGGTGAAGCTTACATTGATTTATTTAAACAACCTGAAGAAGAGAAGAAACAGCAAGAAGAACAAGAATAGTAAATAAAAAAAGCCTTCGAAATGAAGGCTTTTTTAATAGAATTAAATATTTAGTTCTTTAAACAGTTCTACAAGTTTTGGATTAGATGGTCTTGGTGCTTCAGCACTTACAATATTTCCATCAGGATCAATTAAAATAAATCTTGGTATGCCTTCAATGGCATAATCTTTTACAAACTGAGAATTCCAATCATTATCAGCCATTAATTGAATACCTCCTAATTCTTTATTCTTAACCATTTCTACCCAAGTATTGTGCGCAGATGCTTTATCAATAGATGTGCTTACAAAGGCAATATTTTTGCCATGAAATTGCTTTTCAACCTCTTTAAGTGATGGTATTTCTCTTATGCATGGTCCGCACCAAGTTGCCCAAACATCCACATAGACATACTTTCCTTTTAAGTCTTCTAGAGAAGTTGTTCCACCTTTGTGGTTTTCATACTCTACAAATGCAGGTGAAGGCATTCCTTTGGCAAGTTTAGAAACTTTGTTGTATTTTTTAGATATCTCCTCTTTGTACTTTTCATCCGAAGATAACTTCATGATACCATCGTAGTATGCTTTAAGGTGTTCATTACTTGGTGAAATATCGAAACGTAGACTTTTAGATAAGTCTTCTTTCAGTTCTGAAAAACCATTTTTATTGAGATTATCAAAAATCTCTGATGGATTATCACTCTTGCTAAGTTTGTTGCTGTAATAACGCTGTAAAAACCTCTTGTAACTCTCTACGGAGGCATAATCTTCTTTATTGTTGAAATCAATAGTATCAAATTTCTTTATGAAATCTTCTGAAGGCGTAAAATCGTCTTTTTTTGCATAATAATAATGGTAAGACCAATAGTTTTGGAGATCTGCAAAATATTCATATTTAATACTTTTCTCTTCAAGTTTTCTAAAGTCATCCGTTATAGCCGTTGCATTTTTTAGCATTTCAGATTTTTTACTTTTTACTTCATTCATTGTAGAAAGAAAATCATCTTCTTCCATAGCAAAGACTTTAGTATAATCTAAGTTAGCTTTTTCATCAGCCAAATATTTGGCAGCTAGAAAATTGTTGTTTTTAGAGCCGTTTCCAGAATAAGATATTGTTTCATCAAATTCATTTGTGTTAAGGTTAATGTTTAAGTTATAACTTGGCGCAAGGTAGATAGCGGAACTTTCCTTACCATGACTCAAAGAGTAATATCCAGGCTCAATTCTTAAAGTATCGGAGAAGGTACCTTCATCAGTTAAAGGTATTTCTTTTACTTTTTCTCTTCCTTGAAAAATGGAAACGGATTTTGCTGTTGGATTTTCTATTTTACCAGAAAATAAAGCATAATCTATTTTTGGTTCTTCTTTGCAAGCAAATAAGGTTGTAACGATACTTAGGAGTAGTAGTTTCTTCATACTTAAGAATTTGATTATTCTCAAAAATAAGCATTGATTGTTTCATTTTCAAGAAGGTATGAATTATTAACAATTTCTTGTGAAACCAAAAAATATTCTCAATTTTGAAGCTTACAAATTTTAATCATGGATAGCTATCATATTATATCATCAGACGCTTTAGATATTGTAACAATATATAACATTTTTAAGGGTAATAAGAAACTTAAGCTTTCAGACTCAGCAATCCAAAACATAGAAAAATGTAAAGCTTATCTAGATAATAAATTGGCTAACAATAAGAAACCAATGTATGGTATTAATACTGGTTTTGGATCCTTATATAATGTTAAGATTTCTAATAATGACTTAACTAAATTGCAAGAGAATTTGGTGATGTCACATGCTTGTGGTACTGGTGATAGAGTGCCAGAATCTGTGGTTAAAGTAATGTTATTGCTGAAAATTCAATCCTTAAGTTACGGTCATAGTGGTGTGCAGCTAAAAACAGTTGAGCGATTAATCGACTTTTTTAATAATGATATTTTTCCGTTTGTATATACACAAGGTTCGTTGGGTGCTTCAGGTGATTTGGCACCTTTGGCACACTTAGCATTACCGTTGTTAGGAAAAGGAAGTGTGGTGCATGATGGAGAAAATTTTGAAGCTTCAGAATTATTAGAAAAATTCAATTGGGAACCTATAAAATTAGAAGCTAAAGAAGGTTTAGCACTATTAAATGGAACGCAGTTTATGAGTGCTTACGGTGTGTATTTACTCTTAATGTCTCATAAAACGTCTTATTTGGCAGATATAATTTCAGCAATATCTTTAGATGCATTTGATGGCAGATTAGATCCGTTTCATGATTTAGTTCATGATGTTAGGCCGCATCCTGGACAGCGTAAAGTAGCCAAACGTTTTAATGAGCTTTTAGAAGGTAGCGAATTAATTACCAGAGAAAAAGAACACGTGCAAGATCCTTATTCGTTTAGATGTATTCCGCAAGTGCATGGAGCGACAAAAGATACTCTAGATTTTGTAGAGAAAGTAATTTTGACCGAAATCAATTCTGTAACAGATAATCCAAATATTTTTTCTGAAGAAGATTTAATAATTTCAGGTGGAAATTTCCATGGACAGCCATTGGCATTAGCATTAGATTATTTAAAAATAGCTATGGCAGAAATAGGAAATATATCTGAGAGAAGAATTTTTCAATTGGTATCTGGATTAAGAGGTTTACCAGCATTTTTAGTAGATAATCCTGGATTAAATTCTGGTTTTATGATTCCACAGTACACTGCCGCCAGTATTGTTAGTGCTAATAAGCAATTAGCATCTCCTGCTAGTGTGGATAGTATTGTATCTAGTAATGGCCAAGAAGACCATGTAAGTATGGGTGCCAATGCCGCAACACAGGCTTATAATCTTGTTAGAAATGTAGAGCGTGTAATTGCAATAGAATTGATGAATGCCTCTCAAGCACTTGAGTTTAGAAGACCAATGAAAACGTCTCCACTTTTGGAATCTTTTCTTGAACACTATAGAAAAGTTGTACCTTTTATAAAAGAAGACGAAGTTTTACATGATGATATCGAAGCTTCTATTCAATTTTTAAAGGATGTAGATATCGAAGTGGAAGAGTTGTTTTTAAATAATTATGGAGTAGAGAAGCATTAAAGAGTATAAATCAATTAATTATCCTTTGGTAATGATGTCATTTGCCCATTTTATTGCGTCATCCAATTTTGTGAATATTTCAAAAGGTTTTTCGAAAAACATTTGTTCTATTTGCGCATTAATTTTTGCCTGATATTTTTCGGAGACAACAGCAAATCCCTTTAAAAGCTTAACTTTTGTAGTTCTAGGATAAACGTTTGGATCAACTGAGTATGAATGCACTCTATGAGTAATGTACACAAAAGGTTTGTTATAATATTCTTCTACAACCTCAATTAAAGCTGCATTGTGCTCTTGGTCTAGATGTACACCTTCATTAATTTTTGCAACAACATATCCATCGTAGAAAGAAAGTGTACAAAACTTTAACTTTACAACAGTTTCTTGCATTTTTAGAACATTTTATGTCTTAAGATAAAAAAAACTCCTCAAAAATTGAGGAGTTTTAACTTTAAATATTTAAATCATCTTAAGATTCAGTAGGTTTACTAGAGCTCTTTACCTTAATTTTTAATTCATCTTTTTTGGTATCTAAATCCATAGTAATTGTATCACCTTCTTGGATTTTTGAATTAATGATTTCTTCGGCAAGAGCATCTTCAACATACTTTTGAATTGCTCTGTTTAATGGTCTTGCACCATATTGTTTATCAAAACCTTTATCTGCTATATAATCTTTAGCTTTATCGGTAAGTACTAAATCGTAACCTAACTCTTTAATACGCTTTACAAGCTTAACTAATTCAATATCAATGATTTTGTCTATATCTTCTTTCTCTAGAGCATTAAAGACAATAACATCATCAATTCTATTTAGAAACTCAGGAGCAAATGCCTTTTTAAGAGCATTTTCTATAACACCTTTGGCGTACTCAGTTTCTTGAGATTCTTTTGCCGCAGTACCAAAACCAACACCAGTCCCGAAATCTTTTAATTTACGAGCTCCAATATTAGAGGTCATAATTATGATTGTATTTCTAAAATCAATCTTACGTCCTAAGCTATCCGTTAAGTAACCGTCATCTAGCACTTGTAAAAGCATGTTAAACACATCAGGATGTGCCTTTTCAATCTCATCTAAAAGTACTACTGCGTAAGGCTTACGTCTAATCTTTTCGGTAAGCTGTCCTCCTTCTTCATAACCAACATATCCAGGAGGTGCACCAATAAGTCTAGATACAGCGAATTTTTCCATGTATTCGCTCATGTCTATACGTACAAGTGCATCAGTGCTATCAAACAACTCATTAGCTAAGACTTTGGCTAATTGTGTTTTACCAACACCAGTTTGTCCCAAAAAGATAAAAGAACCAATAGGTTTGTTAGGATCCTTAAGACCTGCTCTGTTACGTTGAATAGCTTTTACAACCTTAGCAACAGCATTGTCTTGCCCAATAACTCTACCCTTTATGAGGTCTGGTAATTTTGCTAATTTGTTTAGTTCTGTCTGAGCTATTTTGTTTACAGGAATACCAGTCATCATAGAGATAACATCTGCAACGTTATCTTCTGTTACAATTTCCCTATGCTGCTTGGTTTCTTCTTCCCATTTCTCTTGAGCAGTTGCTAATTCCTTTTCAAGACGTTTTTCATCATCTCTAAGTTTTGCTGCTTCCTCATATTTCTGTTTTTTTACAACACTGTTCTTAGTTTCCTTAACCTCTTCAAGTTGTTTTTCTAATTCTATGATTTGCTTAGGAACATCAATATTTGTGATATGCACGCGAGAGCCAGCTTCGTCTAAAGCATCAATGGCTTTGTCTGGTAAGAAACGCTCTGTCATGTATCTGTTTGTTAACTTTACACAAGCTTCTATCGCTTCAGGTGTATAATCAACATTATGGTGTTCTTCGTACTTAGCTTTTATGTTATTTAATATCTCTATTGTTTCTTCAACAGAAGTTGGCTCCACAATAACCTTTTGAAAACGACGCTCTAAAGCACCATCTTTTTCAATATATTGTCTGTATTCATCTAAAGTGGTTGCGCCTATACATTGAATTTCACCTCTTGCTAAAGCAGGTTTGAACATGTTAGAGGCATCTAAACTTCCTGTAGCTCCACCAGCACCGACAATGGTATGGATTTCATCAATAAATAGAATAATGTCATCATTCTTTTCAAGCTCGTTCATCACAGCTTTCATACGCTCTTCAAACTGACCTCTATATTTTGTGCCAGCAACTAAGCTAGCCAAGTCTAGGGTAACAACGCGCTTATTGAAAAGTGTTCTTGAAACCTTGCGTTTTACAATACGTAAGGCCAAACCTTCTGCTATAGCAGATTTACCAACACCAGGTTCACCAATTAAAAGAGGGTTATTCTTTTTTCGTCTACTTAATATCTGGGAAACACGTTGTATTTCTTTTTCTCGACCCACTACAGGGTCTAACTTTCCTTCTTCGGCAAGTACCGTTAGATCTCTACCAAAATTATCTAAAACAGGTGTTTTAGACTTTTTATTTGTTTTACCAGACTGACTTCCACCGAAAGGATTTTGCTTCGCATCATCTTCCTCATTTATCTCGTCATCTGAGTATGATTCGGCTTTTGGCTCGTCTAGGTAATCATCTTCACTTGTAATCATAGATTTAAATTCGTCTTTAACATTATCATAATCAACTTTAAGTTTGTTTAATAACTTAGTCGTTGGGTCATTTTCGTTTCTTAAAATACACAATAATAAATGTGCTGTGTTTATTGAAGTACTTTGAAACAACTTAGCTTCAAGAAATGTTGTTTTTAAAGCACGTTCAGCTTGCCTAGTTAAGTGCAAGTTTTTCTTTTCGTTAGAGGATGTAGCAATGTTTGGATTAGCTGGACTCAAAATCTCAACTTTACGTCTTAAATGGTTTAAATCAACATCTAAAGCGCTTAATATATCTATAGCCTTGCCATTGCCATCTCTTAAAAGGCCTAACATT
This sequence comes from Winogradskyella sp., assembly GCA_030149115.1. Taxonomy (GTDB): domain Bacteria; phylum Bacteroidota; class Bacteroidia; order Flavobacteriales; family Flavobacteriaceae; genus Winogradskyella. Next base: position 7,705 of record JASBSE010000059.1, read on the forward strand.
AAATGTTCGGTTCCTATAAAATCATGGCCTAAGCGTAAAGCTTCTTCTTTGCTAAACGCTATAACATCCTTAACTCTTGGGGAAAAATTATCATCCATAGTAAACTCCTTTCTGCATTAAAAATAGTAAAAACATATTATCTAAATGGCAAAAACCATACCTTAAATAAAATGGTTTAACGAATAGACTAAAAAAGCATTT
>JASBSE010000099.1 GCA_030149115.1 Winogradskyella sp.
TGGTGCAAATAATACGTTGACAAATAAATCTTGTATTGCGTAAAAGAAATCCTTCATAACTTTATAAATTTACTCGGCTAGCGAGAATTAAATTATATTTATACTCACATCCAATTTTGCTTCACTAATTAGATGAAAGGCTTTATTGGATAGCAAAAATACAAAAACAGTAAATGATTACAAGCATTTTTAGTAAATCTAAGCCTATAAACTTTATAATGGTTGCAGTTTTTGTTGTTATACTATTTGTGTTTTCAAATTTTAACCAGCTATTTACTGATGTTAATACCAGTTTAAAAACGACTTTAAAGTTAGCGGTGGCAGTCTTTTTTATTTTCCTTGTAGATTTTATTATTTCAAAAAATAACCTTACCAAAAAGAACGGCTATGCAATAATGACGTTTGGATTGTTATTTGGATTATTTCCTGAAGTCTTAAAGTATTCAGATTTGCTGTTTGCTAATTTATTTGTGCTTTTTGCACTAAGACGTCTTATTAGTCTACAAACTAATCTTCACACTAAGAAAAAGTTCTTTGATGCAGGTTTTTGGGTTATGATGGCGACCCTTTTTTATTTTTGGGCTATATTATTTTTTGCAGTTGTAATTGTGGCATTAATCTACCATTCAAAGAATAACTTAAAGAATGTTATTATTCCTTTTGTAGGTGTTGCTACGGTTATCTTGTTACTTATCGCTTACAACATTATTGTTTATGATACTTATATAAAACCAACTAATTTTAGTCGTTATGCAAGTGTAGATTATTCCGTTTATAACAGTGGCGAATTTATTTTAAAGTTTACCGTTTTATTTACATCGTTTATTTGGACACTCATCTACTTTTTTAGAAGTATACAAGACAAAAACAAAAAACTAAAGCCATCTTTTTTTCTTATAGCTTGGTCTTCGGTTATAGCTATCTTAATAGCAATTATTGCGCCTGTAAAAAATGGAAGTGAGTTTATCTTCCTATTTGCACCATTTTCTATAATTATGGCAAATTATATAGAAGTGGTTTCAGAAAAATGGTTTAAAGAAGTCTTTATTTCATTACTAATAATAGTACCCATTGTTAGCTTATTGCTGTAGTTTATTGCCAAAAGCTAAGTCACCTGCATCACCTAAACCTGGTACAATGTAGCCTTTTTCGTTTAGTGTACCATCAATATCTGCTATCCATAAATGAGCATTTTTGTCAAAATGATTAGACACAAAATCCACACCTTCTTGTGCACCAATAACACTTACCAAATGTATATCTTTTGGAGTGCCAAAAGGTTTAAGTGCTTCGTAAGTTGCTACCATGGATTGTCCTGTGGCTAACATAGGGTCTGCAAGAATTAAGGTTTTGCCTTCTAGACTTGGACAGGCTAAATATTCAACAATAATTTCAAAACTTTCAGGATTGTGTTTATGATGTCTGTAAGCCGAAATAAAGGCGTTTTCGGCTGCATCAAAATAATTCAATAAGCCATTGTGTAATGGCACACCAGCTCTTAAAATAGAACATAACACAATATCATTTTTATACAATGTAGTGCTGTGATTTCCGAGAGGTGTTTCCGTTTTGTGTGCTTCAAAATGAAGGGATTTGCTTAGTTCATAACCTAAAACTTCACCAATACGTTCAATATTTCGTCTAAAACGCATACGGTCATTTTGAATGCTCACATCTCTAATTTCAGACATAAAAGTATTTAAAATTGAAGGCGTTTCAGAAAGGTTATGAATTTGCATAATGATGTGTTTTTCTTGAATGGCTAAGTTAATAATTCAAAGTATATTT
>JASBSE010000106.1 GCA_030149115.1 Winogradskyella sp.
CATCAATAGAGTCAATGTCATTGTTTATATCTTCTAAAGGATCACATCCTGTAAAGATAACGCCTACTAATAAGGCTAATACATAAACTATTCTTTTCATATTTCTATTTTTTAAAATTTAATTTTAGCTCCAACACTAAATGTTCTTCCGAAACCATAATAAACTAATGCTGATTGAGCATTAGAACCTGATCCGTCTAAAGCATCTGCGATGTACTCAGTATTAAAAACATTATTCATTCTTGCGGTTAAAGACGCATCAAAAGGACCAAACTTGAAACCGTGAGTAATAGCTGCATCAAAAATTCCATAATCAGGAACTTTCCATGGATCTGGCGCATTTTCTACACCTCTATCACTTGGGTCAAAATCAGCATATAAACGACTAAAATAGTTATAATCGATTGTTAATCTTGTGTCTGCAGCAAACTTATAGTTAAGACCTAATGCCAATGTTGTTTGTGCTGCGTCACCAACAGGTGTATCTTCAATAAATAAATCTACTGTATCTACAACTTCTTGTTCTTCATTCAATATTTGAACATCTGTAACGTCATCTTCCCATCTCCAGTCTCCAAGAGAAGCCATACCTGTGATATCTAAGAAATCTGTTGCTTTATACACAAAATCAACTTCAATACCTTGATGGATTGCGTTTACACCTAAAATATTAGCGAAACCTGTTTCATCTGCGTTAAGCTGAAAAGCCAAAGTCTCTGTTCTATCTCTCCATGCTGTTCTATACAAGTTAACATTTGCAGATAGTTTTTCACCTCTGAAGCCGTAACCTAACTCAAAACTAAGGATTTTTTGATTTTCCGCTCCATCATTTATTTCTTCATTGTTAAAGTTAGGGAAAACTGCATCAAATCCAGGAGCTTTTTCAAAGTATCCTAAGTTAACAAATACGTTATGACTATCTGTGATTCGGTAGTTAGCACCACCTTTAGCACCAAAACCAAAAAAGTTATAACGATCTGTTTCTCTTAAAGGACTATCTGGTGTGTACTGAAAATAATCAACTCTTTTGTATGAAGTGTTTGACGCATTTAAAGAAATAAATGTATTGAAATTTTCATTTACGTCATACTCTAATTGAGCAAATGCACCTAACCAACCTACTAAGCCGTCATTATAATAAGCAATCTTATCACCAACTCTTGCTATTCCTGTTGGGTTATTAACATTATCTTCATTAATAATAAATTGTCCACCTAACAAATCAGTAACTTCTCTAAAGTGAATCCCTTTATAGCTTCTAAAATCTAAACCTGCTAATAAAACTAAATCATCAGTTAAATCTGATTTTAATGTTGATAATACACCATACCAATTATGGTCATTTCTTGACGCTCTTAAAGCTGCACTAGAACCGTTTGCTCCGTTTGCAATATTTTCTTGAACGATACGATCAAAGTCTAATGGACCGTATTCTCCTAAACGATAATCTGCACTAGTAAATTTAAACCTTCCATCTCCTTCAAAACCTGGGTTTTCACTATCACTTCCTAGTGTACCACCGCCACCACCAGAACCAAATGACACATAGGCTGCAGTTGATAAACTAGTTTTATCGGAAATATCCCAATAATGGTTTAATGATATTTGTGGTTTATGATAAAAGTTATCCTCTATAAAAGTTACTTGACCATTTTTATAACCCCAATCTGAATTATATTTTATACCTCTTTCACTCTCTCTATATGTCGCAATAGTGTGTCTATTTTGTCTTTGACCATGGCGTTGTTTTGCACCAAAAGCAGTAAAAGAAAGTTTATGTTGATCATTTATTTGTTTAGATAAATTAACAAAGTAAGCAACCGCATTAAACTGTGTTCCATCAACATAACCTTCACCATCAGTCTTAGAAGCTGACACAGTAGCTGCAAATCCGTTATCCATTAAACCTGTAGAATAAGTAACTCCGTACTTTTGATAGCCATCATTACCTAAAGTAGTGTAAACATTCCCGCCTTCTTCTACGTCTGTTGTTTTTGTTAAAATGTTTATTGTACCACCTACAGAAGGTACAGCAACTCTAGCAGCACCAAGACCTCTCTGCACCTGCATAGAACTTGTAACATCACCTAAACCAGCCCAGTTACTCCAGTAAACTCTACCATTTTCCATATCATTTACAGGAACACCATTTATCATTACAGCAACATTCTCTGAGTTAAACCCACGTAAATTAATACGTCCATCTCCGAAACCACCACCAGATTTTGTAGCGTATACACCAGGTGTTGACTTTAAAACTTCAGGAAACTCTTGGGTACCTAATTTTAATTCAATATCAGTTGCTCTAACAGTAGAAACCGCAACTGGTGTTTTTCTGTCTACTGCCACAGAAGCTACAATCATTATTTCATCTAGACCTACATCGCTAGACATTAAAGTAATTGTACCAAAGTCAGTATCACCATTAAAAGCAATAGTTTGAGATACATAACCTACATAAGATATTACAACCTCACCTGAATTAGAATCTGCAGTAATTGTAAAATTACCATCAAAATCTGTTGTAGCACCTTTTGAAGTTCCCTTTACTACAACATTAGCCCCAGGTAATGGTGAATTCATATCACTATCAATCACTTTACCTTTAATCGTGCTTTGAGCATACATAACTGTCGAGAACAAGGTCAAAACAGCAATACATAATAATTGATTAATTTTTTTCATTATGAAATTTAAGTTAATTGGTTTTTCATCAGCGCAAAATTACGCATTACGCTAACTGTAACATTAACTAAATGTTAACAATTAGTCGACGTGAAGTTAATTATATAATCCCCAATATTATGAGCACATAATTAAAACTTATTAAAAAAAATTAACAAATTTTAACAATTCTTCTTATAAAAACCAACTAATCCTTGAGTAGATGCGTCGTGAGAGCTCAAACTGTCATTATTTTTTAGCTCCTTTAGTATTGTCTTGGCTAATTGTTTACCTAACTCAACACCAAATTGGTCATAACTATAGATATTCCAAACAATTCCTTGTACAAAGATTTTATGCTCATACATTGCTATAAGCTCACCTAGGCTTTCTGGAGTTAATTTTTGTATTAGTAGTGAAGTTGTTGGCTTGTTACCTTCAAATATTTTAAACGGAAGTAGTTTTTGTTTTTCTTCTTTGGATAGTGTTGTCTCTTCTAGCTCTGCCAATACTTCTACTTCTGTTTTACCGTTCATTAACGCCTCTGTTTGAGCAAAGTAGTTAGACATTAATTTATCATGGTGATCTTTATTGCCATGAAGTGATTTTATAAAGCCAATAAAATCAGCAGGTATTAATTTGGTTCCCTGATGTATTAACTGAAAGAACGCATGTTGTGAGTTGGTTCCTGGTTCTCCCCAAATGATAGTTCCTGTTTGATAATTTACCTTATCCCCTGCTCTATCTACATACTTTCCGTTACTTTCCATAATGCCTTGTTGCAAATACGTTGCAAACTGATTTAGGTATTGTGTATATGGTATAATTGCTTCACTTTCGGCATTAAAAAAGTTATTATACCACACTGTTAGTAAGGCAGAAATTACAGGAATGTTTTTTTCAAAATTGGTTGTTTTAAAATGCTCGTCCATTTTATTAGCACCACACAATAAACTTTCAAAATTATCATATCCCAATGCTAAACTGATGGATAGACCGACAGCACTCCATAATGAAAAACGACCGCCAACCCAGTCTTTCATCGGGAAGATATTATTTTCATTAATTCCGAATGCTTTTACACTTTCAACATTAGTAGAAACAGCAACAAAATGCTTAGCAATTGCTTCCTTTGGCAGAGATTCTAAAAACCAAGTTCTAATAGAATTGGCATTAGATAATGTTTCTTGAGTTGTAAATGTTTTAGAAACGATAACAAATAGTGTTGTTTCTGGATTTAAGCCCTTAATAACCTCTTTATAATGATCACCATCTACATTACTTACAAAATGTGTATTTAAATGATTCTTATAATATTGAAGAGAGTCTACAACCATAGCAGGTCCAAGATCCGAACCACCAATTCCAATGTTTACAATATCTGTAATTGATTTTCCTGTATGCCCTTTGTGGCTGCCATCTACCACGATATTAGTGAAATCCTTTATTTTTTGTTTTACATCATAAACACCAGGCATTACATTATCACCATCTACATAAATTTTAGCATCTTCTTTTGCTCTTAAAGCTGTATGTAATACTGCCCTTCCTTCAGTTTCATTAATGATATCCCCTTCAAAATATTTAGAAATAGCATCTTTTAGATCTAGTTCATTAGCAAGTTCAACTAAAATAGATAGTGTTTCTTTAGTAATTCTATTTTTTGAAAAATCTACATAAAAATCTTCCCATTCAATTGTTAGTTCTTCAGCTCTTTTTGGGTTAGAACTAAATAGTTCCTTCAGATGTTTAGCTTCGATAGCTTCAAAATGGGCTTGTAATTTTTTCCAAGAATTTGTTGTCGTAGGGTTTGTAGATTTAAGTGCCATTATTGTATATCTGTTGTTTTGTCTTCTGTTATTGTATTTTCGCCTTTTTTACTCTCAGTTTCTAAAAAGAAAATGTTATCAAGCCTTTGTTTAACAGGCTTGATGTAATCTAAGTATTTGGTCTTTAAACTATCTGAAATAGGTTCTGCTTCTGGTAGTTTTTGTTTAAAAGGATCTACTTGCTTTCCGTTTTTCCAAAAACGATAGCAAACGTGAGGACCACCAGTATTCCCAGTCATACCAACCCAGCCAATTACATCTCCCTGCTTAACATATTGCCCTTTTTTTACATTTTGAGCTTTCATATGTAAGTATTGCGTAGAGTAAGTTGCATTATGCCTAATCTTCACATATTTACCATTTCCACCTCGTCTTGTAGATTCTATTACCGTACCATTTGCTGTAGCCATAATTGGTGTACCCACAGGAGCAGCAAAGTCAGTTCCTTTATGTGGTCTTACTTTGTACCCATAATAAGCAATTCGTCTATTAAGATTATATCGAGATGATAATCTACCAAACTTTACTGGCATTTTTAAAAACGCTCGTCTTAAGTTTTTTGCATCTTCATTAAAATAATCCACTATGTTTTTAATAGAGTCTGTTTTAAACTGAAATGCATATAATGAATCGCCATTATGTTCAAAATAAGCCGCTTTTACATTATGAACACCTGCGTAAATAGTATCGTTTATGTATTTGTCGGTATAAATCACCTTAAACCTATCTCCTGGCTGTAAACGTCTAAAATCTATTGTCCAGGCATAAATGTCATCTGCCATTTTATAAGCCAAGACTTGACTTAAACCCTTATTCTCTAAAGTCTCAGAAATATTATTCTCTATAACACCAGTAGCTGTTTTCTCTATGTAAGTTATAGGTTTTGTACGTGTGTATGCCTGAATAGAATCTTTAAAATCTATAACCACATAGTCTTCTAGGTTTTGCTGATAAATAAACGTGGTAGGTCTTTGAATACTGTCATTAACCTTAGCTTTATCATATAATAAGGCATAAGGCTTTCCTACCTGAAGTTTTCTTGCAATATCAAAGGTGTCTTTAGCTTTTTCTGCTATTTGGAAAATCTCAGGGTAGCCTATATTATTTCGTTCTAATATAATACCAAAAGTATCGCCTTTTCTTACGGTATCCCTTTTAAATTCAAACTTTTTTAAATCAAATCCGAATTCTAATATTTTCTCTTCCTGTTTCTTCTCTGCAATTTCCTTTTTATAGTTTTCTGCTGAATTATCCTCTTTACATGCAATGAAAAACACCGTAAAAACGGCAAGTACTATTAATCCTTTTAAACGCATTAATTGCTAATTATATATTATTTCCCCAGTTTTCTAATTCTTCTTCTGACCACAAGTCTGGAAAGAAAATACGTCTTTGATATCTTGGATGCATGTATTTTTTCCAGTCACTTCCTCCTGTTGCCTCACCATCTCCCATACCACTCTCAATGTAATGTCTTGCAGCATTATAATGCGCCATTACCCAAGTTACATTTACTGTATAATCAAAATGACGCATCGCTTTTACAAGGTCTTTATCTTTTTGATCTTCTTCTGGCAACTCTTTAAAACGCGTCCATAGATTTTTGGTATTATACTTTTCCATAAATCTTAAAAACTCTTCTTTATAACGCTTTTCAAAATTAACTAAAAGTGTAGATTTTTTACCAGTACTATGATCTTTTCCTGCCGCTTGCCAATACAAATGCTCAAAAGCATGTGTGTACGGTGTATTCCTATCAATATTAGCTCTAAATCTATAGTCTATTAAATTTATTAATTCAGTAGAAGCAAACTCTATAAGACGATACTGTGCACTTTGAAAACCACTAGCTGGTGTTAGCGTATATCTAAACTTCATGTATTGCTCTACCTCCATACCCTCTCTCATTATATTGAAGGATGTGGTAAGCATATCAAAATAACGACTTATACGCATTATTTTACTTTCAAAGAAAACAACATCGAGATCTTCTTTCTCTGCTACTTGAGAAATTTCCCAAAGTATCATTTTAAAAATAAGTTCATTGATTTGATGATAGGCTATAAACACCATCTCATCCGGAAGCGTAGTACGCTGTATCTGAAGGTTTAATAACGCATCTGTTTGTATATAATCCCAATATGTAATCGGCTTGCTGTATAGCAAGCCGTATAAATGGTCATCTGTATCTTGGTCTATTTTAACATACTTCTCTTGAAGCTGTTTTAAAATCTCATCGAAATTCGGTTGGTCTGGCATAAATTAATTATCAAATACTATCGGAAAGGAGTGTTTTAATCCTTTAAATTGCACTAAGTCAGCACGCAGTGAACCAACTGCTAAATCTGCTTTTATTTTTAGTGGAATTTTATTTTTATCGGCACTTACCCACAAAGTTAAACTTTCTTCTTCTTTAAACACACGTCCAGCCATTACATAAGGCCTAAACTTTAAAGACTTTACCTTTACATCAGAATCATTAATATCTACTTTTATGGTTTCTTTACCTAAATATTTAAGCTTAAAACCATAGTTCTCTTCATCAAAAAACATATTGGTTTTTATTTCGTCCCCAATTTTTAAATCATCAACATTTATACTATTTCTTAAATAGTAGTACATAGACACCATATCTTGTACGTCTTTTTCTGTTGATACGGTTTTTATCTTTTTGTGTTTTTTGTTGTTAACAACAGCTTTTTGTTCTTGATGGTTAAACTCTATCTCTATGTCTTTAGTATGCCCTCCTTCATCTATCTTTCTTATAAACTTGTACGGAACACCTGTTTCTTTATCAAAATAACTCTCGTAACGATCTCTAACCTTAAAGAATAAATTAACCGCTCCTGTTGTTTTTCCTTTTCCAATAACGTGATAAACGGTTTTACCATTAAGTTTTTTTTCATCAACTTTTAAGGTAGCTTCACCAGCCTTAAACCAACCACTATAACTCATTTTAAACTTAAACCATTCACCTGATTGAAATGCAGGGTCTTGCTCTGGACTTGGTGCTTTAAGACTAACTAAGAAAACTAATATTGTAAGTATATATTTCATAATTTTCGATTTGTAAATTTAATTAATGTAACTCAATTTATATGTTACATTTATCTTAAATACAATTACTATTCCAAATCTATTAAAACCCTGAAATACAAGCAAAAACATTAGGTTAATTTATTGTTTCCTCGGTTTAACACTCATGCTTTTAATGTTTTTTGATACTAAACTAGAGCAAACCAAAGCTCAAAAATGTATTGGAGCAATTATTTTTAGTGTCGGAAAATTTAGGATTGGTTATTTTTTAGCGCGTTTAAAAACTCCATTTCTAAACGCACTAAATTTTTATAATGTTCCTCGTTTTGCCTGCTCTCTTTCTATAGATTCAAACAAAGCTTTAAAATTACCTGCACCAAAACCTCTCGCACCCATGCGCTGAATGATTTCGAAGAATAAGGTTGGCCTATCTTCAACTGGCTTAGTGAAAATTTGAAGCAAATAGCCTTCTTCATCTGCATCAATCATAATTCCAAGCGATTTTAAGGTTTCAATATCCTCTCGTAATTCGTGGCTAAATTCTTCTAATCGACCTGGTACAGCTCTGTAATACTCTTCTGGTGGAATAGATAAAAACTCTACTCCTCGCTTGCGCATTTCTGATACTGTTTTTATAATATCATCTGTTGCTACAGCTATATGTTGAACTCCTGGCCCTTCATAAAAATCTAAATATTCTTCAATTTGTGAACGCTTTTTACCTTCAGCTGGCTCGTTAATTGGGAATTTTATTCTTCCATTACCATTACTCATCACCTTACTCATTAATGCTGAGTATTCGGTATGAATTTGCTTATCATCAAACGATAAGAAATTTACAAAGCCCATGACATCTTCATACCATTTTACCCAAGTATTCATTTCTCCCCAACCTACATTTCCTACC
>JASBSE010000108.1 GCA_030149115.1 Winogradskyella sp.
CATTTTCAGATTGTGTTGGGTAAATATTTTGGTGCTTTTGCCCTTATTATCTTAGCTTTAATACCAACTCTACTATATGTTTATTCGGTTTACCAATTAGGTAGCCCAGAAGGTAATTTAGATATGGGAAGCACCATTGGATCTTACTTTGGTCTTCTTTTCCTTGTTGCTGCTTACACTGCAATTGGAGTGTTTGCTTCTACCCTTTCAGATAACCAGATTGTTGCATTTATTATTGCAGTATTTATCTGTTTCTTCATGTATTTTGGTTTCGAAGGGCTTTCAAACTACAATGTATTTGGTGATTTAGTGTATATGGAAAATCTTGGAATGTCTGCGCATTACAACAGCATGAGTCGTGGTGTTATTGACACAAGAGATTTGGTCTATTTTATAAGTATAGCTTTAGCATTTTTATTTTTCACAAAACTTAGAATTCAGAAACAATGATTATAACACCTTTTTTAGTCATATTTATGTTAGTAGTTTTTATACTACTCTTTTTGTTTTTGAATACTGTAGACAAACGCAAATGGCTGACAGGATTGATAAGCCTAATTTTAACACCTTTTGTGTATTTCTATTTGTTTTATCCGTTTGTAAATATTGTTAGTAATTACCATCACCAGAAATATTTTGATAGTGAAGCATGGATTGAAAAACCAGCTCTACGCTACGAAATGATTGACTATACAATTGAATCTGATACACTTATAGGTATCCCAAAAGAAAAAATCACTTCCCTTCTAGGAAAATACGAATGGCTAACATGGAGTGACAGTTTAAAAAATCACGACAATAATAAATGGAACTATGCTTTAGGTATTGAACCAGGAGCATTTAACGGTGAAAAAGAATGTGTAGAAGTCATATTTAAGGATGATAAAGTTAAAGAATTAAGGCATTATCAAGAAGAAATTACATACGAGAGCAATGAAGAAGAATAAAAGTCTAATTTACATACTCGTTGTATTGGCTGGGCTCGTAATAGTAAACGCTATATCGAGTTCGGTATACGGTCGTTTTGATTTAACCAAGGACAAACGCTATACATTATCAGATGCCACAAACTCAATAATAAGCAAAATCGATTCTCCATTAGTAATTGATGTCTTTTTAGAGGGTGAATTTCCTTCAGAATTTAGACTACTTCAAACCGAAGTACGTCAAATCATTGAAGAATTTCAACTTAAAATCAATAATATTAGGGTTAACTATATCGACCCAATTGAAGATGAATCTACCAGAGAACAAATTATTGATGAACTTACACGTACTGGATTAGAGCCTTATATTAACACTGATAATAGCACAGGTAAAGTTACTCAAGAAATAATTTTTCCTTGGGCATTTGCTAGCTACAAGGGTCAAACAGTTAAAATTCCACTATTAAAAAAGAGCATTACACAAGGACTCTCTGAACAAATAAACAACTCTGTGCAAGGACTTGAGTATGCTTTTTCTGACGCTTTTAATAAGCTCGTAAATTCAAAATCTAAGACTATAGCAGTTTTAAAAGGTAATGGAGAACTCGCTGATTTAAACCTTGCAGATTTTCTTCAAACAACGCAGTCTTACTATAAAATAGCACCTTTTACTTTAGATAGTGTTGCTACTAACCCACAAAGCACTTTAGATAAACTTAAGCAATACGATTTAATAGTTGTTGCTAAACCAACTCAAGCTTTCTCTGAAGAAGAAAAACTGGTACTCGATCAGTACACCATGAGAGGTGGTAAAAGTTTATGGCTTACAGAGTCTGTAATAATGGATGAAGATAGTTTACGAAATGCCACAAACTCTAGTGTCTCCATTATGAGAGATCTCAACCTAAATGATTTCTTTTTTAAATATGGTGTTAGAGTAAATCCTAGTTTGGTAAAAGACCTCTTCTCTGCTCCAATTATGTTGGCTATAGGAGAAGGTAGCCAAGCACAATTACAACCTATTCAATGGCAATATGCACCTTTAGCCTCGTCTAATCAAAAGCACCCTATTACCAAAAATTTAGAATTAGTACGTTACGATTTTGCAAGTCCTATGGACACACTTAAAAATAACGTCAACAAAACAATATTACTTCAAAGTTCGCCTAAATCTAGATTAGAAGGAGTACCAACTAGTATATCTCTAAATGATGTTACTAAATCTCCCGATGAGAATTTATATAATTCTGGCCCACAAAACCTGGCTGTTTTATTAGAAGGTGAATTTACTTCAGTATATGATCAACGTGTTTTACCTTTTAAGGTGAAGAATTTTAAGTCTAAAAGTTCGCCTACAAAAATGGTAGTCATTTCTGATGGTGATGTTATAAAAAATGACGTTAGACAAAGAAGACCATTAGAGTTGGGCATAGATTATAGAGGTTTTCTTTATGGCAACAAAGAATTCTTACTTAACACTGTGAATTACTTATTGGACGACACAGGACTTATAAACATTAGAGCCAAAGAAATAAGCGTTGCTTACCTTGATGAAGATAAAATAAAGGAAGAAAGCAGTACTTGGCAGCTCTTAAACATTGCATTACCATTGGCACTACTCGGTCTTTTTGGTTTGGCTTTTAACTTCTTTAGAAAGAAGAAATACACCTAGAATTTGTTAATAAGTTTGTTTTACAAATCTATACTATTAAGATATATTTGTAGGATACGTTATAATTGATAAAATTTTACATTATTAGCATGAAATTTATAGTTTCAAGTACATATTTACTCAAACAGCTTCAAGTTTTGGGTGGTGTTATTAATAACAGTAACACATTACCTATTTTAGATAATTTCTTATTTGAATTAAGCCAATCGAAACTTACGATTTCGGCTAGCGATTTAGAAACAACAATGTCTTCTACAATCGATGTAGAGAGCGATTCTGAAGGTAGTATTGCTTTACCGGCTCGTTTATTATTAGACACGTTAAAAACGTTTCCTGAGCAACCATTAACGTTTGTGGTTGAAGAAAACAATACGGTAGAAATCAGTTCTAATCATGGTAAATATGCTTTAGCTTATGCTGATGGTGCTGAATTCCCAAATGCTGTTTCTGTAGAAGATGCAAGTAAAACAACCATAATGGGAGACATTCTTGCTACAGCAATTAGCAAAACTATTTTTGCTGCAGGTAATGATGATTTAAGACCTGTGATGAGTGGTGTATTTTTTCAGTTCTCTCAAGACGATTTAACCTTTGTAGCTACAGATGCTCATAAATTGGTAAAATATACTAGAGATGACGTCAGTGCAACTGAGTCTGCTGAATTTATAATGCCTAAAAAACCTTTAAATCTTTTAAAAGGAATTTTAGCAGGAAATGAGGAAGACGTTTTAGTAGAATATAACGAATCGAATGCTAAGTTTACCTTTGATAATTCTGTGTTAATTTGCCGTTTAATTGATGGTAAATATCCAAACTACGAAGCGGTAATACCTAAGGAAAATCCAAACAAACTTGTTATTGCAAGAACACAATTTTTGAATTCTGTTCGTCGTGTTAGTATTTTCTCTAATAAAACAACGCATCAAATCCGTTTAAAAATTGCTGGTGCTGAGTTAAATATCTCTGCAGAAGATGTTGATTACAGCAACAAAGCA
>JASBSE010000122.1 GCA_030149115.1 Winogradskyella sp.
AAGCTGCCCAAAAATCTACCATTACTGGTTTATCACTTTTTAATACTGTTTCTTCAAACGTTGCATCTGTTATTTCTAATGCCATAATATCTATTATTAATTAAGTTCTACTTTGTTTACGCAAAATTAGTCAAAAATTCTGCCAAACCTTACAATGGGTGTATTTGTTTTGGTTATGCTCTTATTGATGTAGTAAATTAATTACCAAGCACCTGATCCACTTATTAATTCAACTTCAGCCACATGGTTCTTTTCATAAAATAAAGAGGTTAATGAAATATTCTTACCTCCTTGAATTTGCAACATACCATTGGAACCAACACACATTCTATAATATCTCTCCGTTGCTTCTCTAAACGGTTCATATTTTAATTTATTTTTCAGTTCATCTGGCATGAATACTTCTAGAGGATCATTTTCATAAGTTCCATCTGAACCACCTTGCGGTTGCTGAACTTTACACTCATAACTTAAACCCTTAATATTAAAATAAACAGTTGCCAGGACATACTCATTATCAGTTCCCATAACTTGAGTGTTTGTTCGAGCAGAACAGTATTTAATCTTCATTTTGTTCATACTATCAAATTTAATTCAATTTATACTTTACATCTAAACCTTTTAACTCATTGAGTAACTCCTGTGAAATTTTTACCTTCTGCTTCCTACTAGGCATGCTTAGCTTTAATTTTTCGGAATTATCATAGACCAAAAAATTTAAGTTTTTATTCCCTTCATGCATTCGTATTAAATCTTGCAATTGCGTAATCGTGTCTTTTTCTAAATCGTGAATATTTAGTTGAATAGACAATTTTTTAGCATAAGTATCCATTACATCGTGTAACAATTGGAAATTATTAAATTGAATTCTAGGATCTCCTTTTTGACCTGTTTCTCTATTCATCCAACCTTCGCGAATAAAAGCACGCACGTACACAAAGGAATTCACCACAAAGAAGTGCCTAAACTTTAAGTAATCCTCCCCAAAAATCCTAAACTCGTAACTATCGGTATAATCTTCAATTGTAAATAACGCCCAACCTTTTCCTTGTTTACTAACCCGATGTTGCACATCTGTTACAACTCCACCA
>JASBSE010000137.1 GCA_030149115.1 Winogradskyella sp.
GTTCCTGCGTGACCAATACCAACCCACCAAACGAAGTTAGTAATATCCCAAGCCCAGTTTACAGTCTTGTTAAGACCCCAAACTCCAATACCTGTTGATACGGTATAAATAATACAACCTATTCCCCAAAGGAATGCGACCAAAGATATACCGAAAACAATCCACCATGCTTTGTTGGCTTTGCCTTCTACTGGTCTTGCTACATCTATAGTAACATCGTGATACGATTTATCGCCAGTAACTAAAGGTCTTCTAATAGGTGCTTCGTAATGAGACGCCATAATTATATACGTGTTTCTTTAATTTTTATTTATGCTTCTTTTGCTATGTTTCTCACCTTAGTTTGATAAACCACATTTGGTTTTACACCAACGTGCTCCAATAGGTGATAAGATCTTTTATCGTCTTTTAATTCTGCTATTTTGCTTTCCTTATCATTAACATCACCAAAAATCATAGCGCCATTACCACAAGCCGCAGAACAAGCTGTTTGGAATTCACCATCTTTAACAGGTCTTCCTTCTCGCTTAGCATCTAAAATAGTTTTCTGAGTCTTTTGGATACAGAAAGAACATTTTTCCATCACACCACGAGAACGCACTGTTACGTCTGGGTTTAATACCATTCTTCCTAAGTCATCGTTCATGTAGTAATCAAACTCATCATTTTGAGAATACAAGAACCAATTGAAACGACGAACTTTATACGGACAGTTATTAGCACAGTAACGTGTACCAACACATCTGTTGTAAGCCATATGGTTTTGACCTTGACGACCGTGTGAAGTTGCCGCTACAGGACAAACTGTTTCACAAGGTGCATGATTACAATGCTGACACATTACAGGTTGGAACGCTACTTGTGGATTATCAGCAGGATTCTCCATCTCACCAAACTCACTTAAAGAGCTTCCTAAACCAGAAATATTTTCTTTCTTTTGATTATCTCCTTCGAAAGTATCTTGAGACGAATAATATCTATCGATACGCAACCAGTGCATATCTCTACTACGTCTCATTTCTGATTTACCAACAACTGGAACATTATTTTCTGCGTGACATGCTATAACACAAGCACCACATCCTGTACAAGCATTTAAATCTATAGATAAGTTAAAGTGATGTCCTACTGAACGATCAAACTCATCCCATAAATCTACTTTAGAATCAGTAACCTTTACAGGGTTATGGTCTAATGATACTTCAGGAACAGCATTCCAAACGTTTCTATCTTTTGTATTAAATATTTCTAAACTAGTTTCCTTAATGATATCACCACGACCCATTAAGGTATTATGCAACTGCACACAAGCAAATTCATGCTGACCAGATGCTTTACTAATTGTTACATCTTGTACGGTATTAAAGTTGTGATATAAAGGATATGCATTAACACCTGTCTTCATTTCAGCCTTCATACCATCAGCAGTTCTACCATAACCAAATGACAGACCTATTGAGCCTTTAGCCTGACCTGGCTGAATTATCACTGGAACATTCTCTAAAGTAGTTCCGTTTACTGTAACATTTGCTTTGCTTCCATTTAAGCCACCATTAGCTACATTCCAATTTTCAAGACCCAGGGCTTCGGCATCTGCTCTTGATACTGTCAGATAATTATCCCAAGTAGTTCTAGTTATTGGATCTGGAAATTCTTGTAGCCAAGGGTTATTAGCTTGCTGACCATCACCCATTCCTGTCTTAGGATATAGAACCAATTGCATTTTTCCAGCTTTAGCAGATGCTGCTAATTCTCTTGCTGAATTGCTACTTGGTGTTTCTATACTTTCATCAGAAGAACTATCTTCTACAGTTTCTACACTTGCAGTTGATGTTGATACAAACACACCATCTTGTACAGCTTTATTAAACGATGCTCCGTTTAAAACGTCTGCCGTCCAAACAGATTTTAAATAATCTCTGTATAATGTACTATTTCCATTCCATGCTAAAAGCACTTCTTGAAATTGTTTTGTATCAAACAACGGACGAATTGTTGGTTGCATTAATGAATAATGACCTGCCTTTAATTCGAAATCACCCCAAGACTCTAAATTATGTGGTGTCGCTGCTATATATTCTGAAAGAACAGAGGTTTCATCTTGTTTCATTGAGAAAGAAACCGACAATTCTGTTTTCTTTAAACCTTCCGCAAAATCTGCTGAGTTAGGAAGTGTATACATAGGATTAACTCCATTCATAATAAGAGCACCAACCTTGCCAGCTTTCATATCAGCCACAAGTTCTTTTACACTCTTATCACTTCCCTGTCTTGTATTTATTGTTGTTTTAGCATCAAATGCCTTACTGCTTAAGTATTCATTAATCTCTAAAACGACAGTTTGCGCATTTACATCCTGTATACCTGTAATTACAACCGCATTACTACCTGCTTTTGAAATCTCGTTGGCAGCAGACTGAACCGCTTTAGCAATGTTTTCTGGCAAATCTACCGAAACAGCACCACCCACTACTAAACTATGTAATTTTGCTAGTGCTAATTTTTGTTGACTTGGTGTTAATGGCACTCGCTTGTCTGCGTTAGCACCAGAAAGTGTCATATTTGACTCAAACTGAATATGACGAGACATTCTTCCATTTTCTGGAATACGCTTCTTGGCATAATCACTTTCAAATCCGCCACCTTGCCAATCACCAAGAAGATCTGCACCTACTGAAACAATAGTTTTTGCCTTAGAGAAATCATAATTAGCCATTCCTCTTTTACCATATTTAGCCTCATATGCATCTAAAGTTGCCGATTCTGAAATTGCATCATAAGTAACATGCTTAACATTACCATACTTTTCTGCAAATTCTGAAACTAGCTTTTTAGTTGATGGACTAGGTATTGTATTTGTTAAGAAAACGATTTGTTTATCGTCACTTAAACTATTTATTTTTGAGGTTGTTTCAGATAAAAAAGTATCCCAAGAGATTTCCTTGCCACCTTTCATAGGAGACTTTACTCTTAAGTTATCGTACAACCCTAATATAGAAGCATGAACTCTTGCATTTGCACTGCCATTAGTTTTAGCATCTGTATTATTTTCAATTTTTATTGGTCTTCCTTCTCTCGTTTTAACCAAAACACTGGCAAAATCATAACCATCTGCAATAGTAGTAGCATAAAAATTAGCTACACCAGGAATAATTTCCGTTGGTTGGTTTACGTAAGGAATTGACTTAATCACCGGACCTTCACAAGCCGCCAATGAAGCTGCAGCCGTGCTAAATCCAATATACTTTAAGAAATCACGACGCGATGTAGATGAAGACTCTAAAGTTTCCTTATCTCCTAAAAACTCATCTGTTGGAATTTCTTCCACAAATTCGTTTTGTCTAAGCGTCTCAACAATAGAGCTATTATCGTTTAGCTCCTCAACACTTTTCCAGTATTTCTTGTTTGATGACATATAATTCTGAATTACTTCTTATTAAAAATTAATAATGGCACTTACCACATTCTAATCCACCCATCTCAGAAGCTTTAATTTTGCTGAAATCTGCATTTGGATATTTCTTAGATAATTCCTCATGAATTTTAACGTAATAATCATTATCTCTAATATTTACGTCTGTTTCTCTGTGGCAGTTAATACACCAGCCCATAGTTAATGGAGCATGTTGATACATAACTTCCATTTCTTCAACAGGACCATGACATGTTTGACACTCTACACCAGCAACAGATACGTGCTGAGAGTGGTTGAAATATACAAAGTCTGGTAAATTGTGTACACGAATCCATTTTACTGGTTTAGACTCGCCCGTGTATGAGGCACCATCCCAACCAACAGCTTCGTATAAGTTTTGAATTTCAGCATTGTAATCTACACCATATTCTTTACCTTCTGCTAAAGTTTCTGGAGCAACCTCTGAAATAGACTTATGACAGTTCATACAAACATTTAAAGATGGAATCCCAGATGTTTTACTTACTCTCGCTGATGAATGGCAGTACTTACAATCTATAGCATTATCTCCCGCATGAATTCTATGCGAATAGTGTATTGGCTGTACCGGCTCATACCCTTGATCAATACCAACCTGCATAAAATAGCCATAAACAAAATAACCACTAGCTAATAAGAATAGAATTGCAGTTACTAAAACCAAAAACTGATTTTCTATAAATGCCTTCCAAAGCGGTTTTCTTTGCTCATCTGCAGGAATCTCAATGCCTTTTGCTTCAGCAAAACGATTCAATGTGCGTTTAACCAACACTAAAGCCATAGCTAACAATCCAAACAACACAATTAATGCGCCTAGAATTAAATTATTAGAAATACCTCCTTCAGAACCACCATCAACTGGTGTCTCTTTATAATTAGGACAACCTGGTTGAGGATTAGCGATACAAGGATCTACCTCTTGCGCTGTGTAAGCCAAAATATCAGAAATATCCTGATCGCTTAACTGTGGAAACGGAGTCATCGCGGTCTGATTGTACTCATTGTAAATCTTTACTGCATAAGCATCTCCAGATTTAATCAAAGCAGCACTATTACGTATCCAATCATTTAACCAAGCCCTATCTAAACCTTGTTCTTCTGCCAATCTCGCTTCTACGTTACGCAACGCAGGACCTGTCATTTGCTTATCTAGCTTATGACACGCAGCACAGTTTGTATTAAATAGAGATTTCCCATTTGCTGGATCACCATCTTGGGCTATCAGTGAAGTTGAAAACGTAAGTAATAAAATTAAACCGAGACTAAATATCTTAGAGGTTAAATTACGGTAAATCACCTGTTTCATATTGTTAGTTGAATTATCTTCTAAACTTTGGTACGATTTTTTCAGTTAAATATGACAAAAGTCATGTTTCTGAAACTCTGGCAAAAGTAAGATATAAAGTCGATTTTAGAAATCTTAGAGAAGTGTTAATAACTAATTTATATACATTCTAAATAAGATTTTCACAGCTATATCGTTGAATAATATAACTTTGTATTTAAACAAATAATTATGATTAAAAAAATAAAATATATCAACGTAACAATTTTAACATTATTACTGTCTTTTTCTATGAATGCACAACAAGGAGAAGTTAACGTAGACCAAGACAGTGATATTGACAAACTATTAGAATACAAAAAGGACATTAAAACCTCTAAAGTATATAAAATACAGGTATATCAAAGTACTGATCCCGATAAAGCAGATCGTGAAAAGTCTAACTTTTTAAACACCTTTAGTGATTGGCCTGTAGAGATTGTTTGGAATACACCAAACTATAAAGTTTGGGTTGGTAATTTTGCAACAAGACTTGAAGCAGATAGGGCTTTAGTAAAGATTAAAAAGGAATATATGTATGCTATTATTTTTCAACCCAAATTGGACAAAGAATAAATGCGTTACAAATAAGAACAAAAAAAAGCGACTTTTAAGGTCGCTTTTTTTATATCTAAATCTATATAGAAACTATTTCAGTTTCTTTTTAACTTCCACTTCTTGGAATGCTTCTAAAATATCACCTTCATTGATATCATTGTATCCTTTAATTTGCATACCACAGTCGTATCCTTTAGAAACTTCCTTAACGTCATCTTTAAATCGTTTTAAAGATGCCAATTCACCTGTATAAACAACAACTCCATCTCTAATAAGTCTAATACCTGAGTTTCTGTAGATTTTTCCGTTTGTAACCATACAACCAGCAATAGTACCAATCTTAGAAATCTTAAAGGTTTCTCTAATCTCGGCAGTACCAGTAACTTCTTCTTTAAGTTCTGGTGACAACATACCTTCCATTGCATCCTTAAGGTCGTTGATAGCATCATATATAATAGAATATGTTCTGATATCAATTTCTTCCTTATCTGCAATTGTTCTTGCATTACCAACAGGTCTCACATTAAATCCTACAATAATAGCGTCTGAAGCAGAAGCTAACAACACATCACTTTCTGTTATTGCCCCAACCCCTTTGTGAATAATATTAACCTGAATTTCTTCAGTAGATAATTTTTGGAAAGAGTCTGTTAATGCTTCAACAGAACCATCCACATCACCTTTAAGTATAATATTCAACTCTTGGAAATCACCTAGCGCAATACGTCTACCGATTTCGTCTAGTGTAATATGACGTTGCGTTCTAACAGATTGCTCACGTTGCAATTGTGTACGTTTGGCAGCAATTTGTTTTGCTTCACGCTCATCTTCAAAAACATTAAACTTATCACCTGCTTGTGGCGCACCATCTAAACCTAGAATTGATACTGGAGTTGACGGACCTGCTTCAACTATATCATTACCACGTTCATCGTGCATAGCCCTAACTTTTCCACTATTTTTTCCTGCTAACACATAATCTCCAACTCTTAAAGTACCTGCCTGAACTAAGATAGTAGATACATAACCTCTACCTTTATCTAAGTAAGCTTCAACTACAGTTCCGTTAGCTGGTTTATTTGGATTAGCTTTTAGTTCTAACAATTCAGCTTCTA
>JASBSE010000138.1 GCA_030149115.1 Winogradskyella sp.
AAAAAATGGTGAAATCGTTTAAAGAAATTTAGTATGCTTAATATATCTCAAAATCAACTTAACAAAAGCGTTGACATCAAGAATTCAAAATCTGGTCAGCGTGTGTTTCATGGTAGATATTATAAATATTTCAACCGATTCTTGGGGGCTTTTGCCATTGTTGGTGTCATCATTCTATTCTTACCTTGGACACAAACGATAACTGGCAGAGGAAATGTTACGACATTAACACCAGACCAAAGGCCGCAAACTATACAATCGCCAATCCCTGGACGTATAGAAAAATGGTATGTTAGAGAAGGAGATTTTGTGTCCAAAGGAGATACCATCATTCAGATTTCAGAAATTAAAAGTGAATATTTTGATCCTAATCTCGTAGAGCGTACCGAACAGCAACGTGACGCCAAAGCACAATCTGTAGGTTCGTATGCCGAAAAAGTGAAAGCATTAGACCGTCAAATAAATGCGTTAACAAATGAGCGTTCTCTAAAACTAGAGCAAGCTAGAAACAAATTAACACAGGCTCGTCTAAAAGTAAAAAGCGATAGTATAGATTTGGAGGCTGCCAACACCAATAAAAATATTGCACAACGCCAGTATGATCGTACGGTTACATTGCAGGAGGAGGGTTTTAAAGCAACCAAAGATGTTGAAGATAAACGATTGAAGCTTCAGGAAACGGAAGCCAAATTAATTTCTCAAGAAAATAAATTATTGGCGAGTAAAAATGAAGTCATTAATGCACAAGTAGAACTATCTCGACTTGGAGCGGAGTATGCAGATAAAATTTCTAAGGCACAGAGCGATAAGTTTACAGCACAATCTAGTCAGTTTGATACGGAAGCTCAAGTTTCAAAATTAGAAAATGAATATTCAAATTATCAAATTAGGAATGAACTGAGATTCATAAAAGCACCTTATGATGGTTACATCAATAAAGCGCTTAGAGCTGGTGTAGGACAAACGTTTAAAGAGGGTGAAGCATTGGTTGGTATAATGCCAGCACAGGCAGATTTGGCAGTAGAAACTTATGTTGCGCCAATCGATTTACCTTTAATTCATATAGGCGAAAAAGTAAGGGTTCAGTTTGATGGTTGGCCTGCAATAATTTTTAGTGGTTGGCCTAATGTGTCTTACGGAACTTATGGTGCTAAAGTGGTTGCAATAGAGAATTTTATAAGTCCAAACGGTAAATTTAGGGTGTTATTGGCACCAGATGAAGAAGACCACGCTTGGCCAAAAGATATAAGGGCAGGTTCAGGCGCTTACACAATGGCATTGTTAGAAGATGTGATGATAGGATATGAGCTATGGAGACAACTTAATGGATTTCCACCAAACTATTATCAGCCAGAAGCTAATAACACAAACTCAGAAAAGAAATGAGGCTACTCTTAGTTACTATTATTTCTAGTTTTTTCTTTGTCGGTTTTTCTCAAACAGAATTATCAACAGATAACGTTATGCGTTTTGATGAGTATTTGGGTTATGTAAAAAAGTTTCATCCTGTTGTAAAGCAAGCGCAGCTGGTTATAGATGAGAGTCAAGCTAAATTGATGAAGTCTCGTGGTGCTTTTGATCCAAAGGTCGAAGTGGATTATAGTCGAAAGAAATTTCAAGGCACAGAATATTACGATAAGCTCAATGGAATGTTTAAAATACCAACATGGTTTGGTGTTGAGTTAAAAGCTAAGTTTGAAGAAAATTCAGGGTATTACCTAAACCCAGAATCAACTGTGCCAGAAGATGGTTTGTTTAGCGCAGGTTTTTCTGTTCCGGTTGGGCAAGGGTTGTGGATAAACAATCGAATGGCAGCCTTAAAGCAGGCAAAATTATACAGGGAGCAAGCTAAAGCAGACAGAGATATTTATGTCAATAATATTTTATTTGAAGCGTCATTGGTCTATTTTAAATGGTTGCAAGCGTATAACGAATTGGTACTATTTCAGAATTTCTTAGCCAATGCAGAATTGCGTTATGAAGGTATTGTAAAAGGAGTAGAAGTAGGCGAAAATGCTGAAATCGATGCTACAGAAGCAAAAATTGCAGTAAATAATAGAAAGCTTAGTTTAGAGCAATCTAAAGTAAAGTTGATGAAAGCGGCTTTGGAACTCTCTAATTTTTTGTGGTTAGAAAATAATATTCCTGTGGAATTGCAACCAGACGTTATTCCAGATATTAATGCAGAAGCTAGTATTGATACAACATTTGATATTAACACACTACAAACGGAAGAGCAAGAGTTAGCTACGCATCCAAAAATGCAATCTTTGGATTTTAAATTGCAAGGTTTGGAAGTGGATACTAAGCTTAAAGCAAATAAACTGTTGCCAAAAATAAGCTTAGAGTATAATTTTCTTACGGAAACACCAGACGAAACATACACTTTAAATACGGATGATTACAAAAGTGGACTTAGTGTAAGCTTGCCTTTATTTTTAAGAAAAGAGCGAGGCGATTTAAAGTTAGCACGAATAAAACAACGTGATGCCGAATTTGAAATAGATGCCACGCGAGTAGCAATTCAAAATAAAATCAAAGCCATTAAGCAAGAGTTAGAATCTTATGTTACCCAAACCGAAATTACTACAGAAATGGTTTCCGATTACCAACGAATGCTTTATGCAGAAGAGCGCAAATTTCAATTGGGAGAAAGTTCTCTGTTCTTGGTTAATTCTCGTGAATCTAAACTTATCGATGGGCAGTTAAAAGCTATTGAACTTCAAAATAAATTCTTTAATACCAAAGCGAAGCTGTTTAATAGCTTGGCAGTGAACCCAGATTTGTAAAACCCCTTTTTTTATTTCCTTAAAAGGAAAAACTTTAATTGATGTCATTGCGAGAAACGAGGCACGAGTGACGAGGCAATCTTTATGTCGAATTCAAATTAAACAGATTGCCACACTACGTTCGCAATGACAGTAGAATATTCTTTATTTCGGGTTTGTTATGAGCATAGGGAATTTTCTCATCCCTCATCTCTAATATCTCTTTTCTATAATTTATATTTGTTGTATGAACGTACATTTTATAGCTATAGGTGGTGCTGCAATGCACAATTTGGCGTTAGCGCTACATAACAAAGGATACAATATCACTGGAAGTGATGATACTATTTTTGACCCATCAAAATCACGATTAGAAGCTAAAGGGTTGTTGCCTGAAACTTTTGGTTGGTTTCCAGAAAAAATCACAACAGATTTAGATGCAGTAGTTCTCGGTATGCATGCTAAGGCTGATAATCCAGAGTTGCTGAAAGCGCAGGAATTAGGTCTCAAAATTTATAGTTATCCTGAATTTTTGTACGAACAATCTAAAAACAAAACCAGAGTTGTCATTGGTGGTAGCCACGGAAAAACGACGATTACTTCAATGATTTTGCACGTTATGCATTACCACGATGGAGATGTAGATTATATGGTTGGTGCACAACTTGAAGGTTTTGATGTGATGGTAAAACTTACCGAAGACAATGATTTTATAGTTTTAGAAGGCGATGAGTATTTAAGTTCGCCAATAGATAGACGACCAAAGTTCCATTTATACAAACCAAACATTGCTCTACTGAGTGGTATTGCTTGGGATCATATCAATGTATTTCCAACGTATGAGAATTATGTTGAGCAATTCAAAATCTTTGTAGATTCTATTGTTTTAGGCGGAAGTATTAATTACAACGAGGAAGACGAAGAATTAAAAAAAGTAGTTGAAGCTTCAGAAAACCAAATTCGAAAAATTCCATATCACACACCAGAATATACGGTTGAGGATGGTGAAACCTTATTAGAAACATCTGAAGGCCCAATGCCAATTGAAATTTTTGGTGCTCATAATTTGAATAACCTTGCTGGCGCCAAATGGATTTGCCAACATATGGGAATTGATGAAGATGATTTCTATGAAGCAATTTCTACTTTTAAAGGCGCAAGCAAACGCTTAGAGAAAATCGCAGAAACTCCGAAAAGTGTGGCTTACAAGGATTTTGCACATTCGCCAAGTAAGGTAGAAGCCACTACCAAAGCGGTTAAAGCCCAATATAGTGATAGAACGTTAGTTGCTTGTTTAGAGTTGCACACCTATAGTAGCCTTAATGCCGAATTTTTAAAAGAATACAAAGGCGCTTTAGATGCAGCTGATGTGGCAGTCGTTTTCTATTCTCCGCATGCTGTAGAAATTAAGAAATTAGAAGAAGTAACGCACGAACAAATAGCTAATGCCTTTGAGCGCGATGATTTAATTATTTATACCAATCCAGAAGAATTTAAAGCCTTTTTATTCTCTCAGAATTTTGATAACAAATCTTTGTTGTTGATGAGTTCTGGTAATTATGGTGGTTTAGATTTTGATGAGGTTAAGGCGCTCTTTTAACTAAGCTTGTCATTACTGCGAAAGCAGGCTCTATTTAGAAGTTTATATTTACCCAATCTTAGATTTAATTAAAAATAGCAGTATCAAAATATTGAGAGGTAATAACCACCAAACCCATTTGGTGTTGTTATTTCCAAATATGGTGTTAGAGATAAAACCATCCATTTTATTGTAAAGTTTTGAGCTGGCTTCCATTTTATTTCCGCTAGAGATATCTTCTTTTAAATCTATGAGCATGCCTGCAAAGGGAATTTTACTTAGAATTAAGATAATACCTTTTCTTAAAAACTTTGGTGTTTTTTTGTATCTGGAATTTACCATCTTACCAAAGTCTAAAGTTTTCTGCAATTGATTATCAGACACCTTGCCTTTACCTTTAAATAGGTGTTCTGTTTTGTCAATAATGAGTTCGCTT
>JASBSE010000519.1 GCA_030149115.1 Winogradskyella sp.
GTTGGCCTACTAGGGCTCGAACCTAGACTCTTCTGGACCAAAACCAGACGTGTTGCCAGTTACACCATAGGCCAATCTCTTAAATTGAGGGTGCAAATTTAATACAAAAGTTGTCTTGGACAAAAAAAAAGTAAAAAAATAATTCAAATTACTTAACGTTAACTTAAAAATGTAGGCATTACTATAATAATTAGTAAATTCGCCAGCATCATTAACCAAGGTTTTCAATGACAGATTTTAACTTCAAAAAGTGGAATAATATATTAGCGTGGCTAGTATTCGCAATCTCTTGTACAGTCTATGCGCTAACTGTAGAACCAACAGTAAGTTTTTGGGATGCAGGAGAATATATCTTAACATCGTCTAAACTACAAGTTGGGCATCCACCAGGAGCACCATTATTTCAAATGATGGGAGCATTCTTTTCTATTTTTGCCTTAGAACCTTCACAAATTGGTATGATAATGAATTTAATGAGTGCTGTATCAAGTGCATTCACCATTTTATTCATGTTCTGGACTATCAGCCTATTATTAGTTAAACTAGTTAAGTATAATAAAGACTCTAGCCAAGGAAAAGCTATGGCCATTTTAGGTAGTGCTTTTGTTGGTAGTATGGCTTTTACCTTCACTGATTCATTTTGGTTCAACGCTGTTGAAACAGAGGTTTATGCTATGGCTACTTTAATTATGTCTATAATGTTCTATTTAGCTCTTCGTTGGGAACAAGACATGCACAAACCAAGAGGTAACCGTTGGTTAATCCTTATTGCATTTGTAATTGGGTTATCGTTTGGTGTTCACTTTATGGGACTGTTAACCATTCCTGCTATTGGTCTTATTTACTATTTTAAGAATTACAAAACCATAACCATAAAAAACTTTATTATAGCCAATGTTGCTTCTGCTGCAATACTATTATTTATTTTCAAATTATTATTGCCTTCAACCTTAAAGCTCTTTGGTTATCTCGAAGTGTTCTTTGTAAATTCTATTGGATTACCTTTTAATTCAGGTACCATTTTTACAGGACTTTTAGTTATTGCCCTCTTCTACTTTGGACTAAACTATACCCGCAAAAAAGGTATGATTCATATCAACACTTTGGTTTTGTGTTTAATGTTCATTTTTATTGGGTTTTCTTCCTGGATGATGTTACCAATACGTGCTAATTCCAATGTTATCATTAATGAAAACGACCCTTCTGATGCCAGGGAATTATTGGCTTACTACAACTTAGAACAATATCCAGAAACACATTTATTCTACGGACCACAGTTTACCGAAATTTATTCAGGTGCTGATAAAGATGAGCCGTTTGTTAACGATAAAAAGAACTACGAGCGCGACGACAAAACCGGGAAGTATGTCATTATAAATGAATGGGAAGGAACTAAGCAAAATTACAATCATGAGCACGCCTCCATTTTACCTAGAATGTGGAGTTCTGAACATGCAGATAATTACATGATGTTTGCTGGCTTAATTGATTTTAAGGTTAATCCTAATCTACAAAACAATGCTTTCGAAGAAGCCTATAATGTCTTTATGGACGGAGCCCTAAGACAAGGTTTGAGCGAAGCTGAAGCCGATCAATATGCTACTGAACAAGCGAAAGCTTATGCCTCTCAAGAAAAACAACGTATTGATAAAATTGTAAGCGATTTTAGACTTCGTGTTAGAGAAGGGGAAGTAGATTATGAAGGGTATGATAAATTTTTAAGACGCTATGGTCAACAATATCTTGTTGTAGAGCAACCTTCTTTTGCAGACAATATTGCATACATGCTGCAATATCAATTTGGCTACATGTATTGGCGTTATTTTATGTGGAACTTTACAGGAAGACAAAATGATATTCAAGGTAGATATGACGATTTTAATGGCAATTGGATTTCTGGAATTAAATTCATAGACGAATTACATTTAGGCATTTCTCAAGATAATTTACCTACAGAAGTTTTAGAAAATAAATCTAGAAATACTTATTACTTCTTACCACTAATATTAGGTTTAATAGGTTTTTTATTCTTACTATATTCTGATGCCAAACGTTTTTGGGTTTTACTGGTTTTCTTTTTAATGACTGGTTTAGCCATTCAGTTCTATACCAATATTAGACCTTTTGAACCTCGTGAACGTGATTATTCAGTTGTTGGCTCTTTTTATGTATTTGCTATTTGGATAGGTTTTGGAGTTTATGCTATTTATGATCTTTTAAAATCTAGTATAAAAACTAAACTTTTAGCACCTGTAGTAACCTTAATTTGTTTGATTATTGTTCCTGGTATTTTAGCAGCAAATAATTGGGATGATCATGATCGTTCAGGAAAATATACCGCTAATGCCATGGCTCGAAAGTATTTGGAATCTTGTGCACCCAATGCAATTTTATTTACCATAGGTGACAATGACTCATTCCCATTATGGTATTTACAGGAAATCGAAGGTGTGAGAACAGATGTACGTGTTGTTAATACAAGTTTATTTCAAACAGATTGGTATATAGACCAAATGAAACGTAAAGCCTATGAGAGTGACCCTATCCCTTCACAATTAACTCATAATCAATACAGAGGAAGCAATAGAGATGTAATTATCTATAGAGAAATATCTAGGCAAATAGCAAACGATACTTTAGATATCAAAGAGTTTATGGACTTTATATCTAATGATGATCCTAAAACAAAGTTTAAGTATGTAGTAAAAGCTCAAGGAGAAGATCCTAGGCAATATCCTAAGCATATATTAAACACCAACTATTTCCCAACAAGACATATAAGTATACCTGTTAACAAAGAGGTAGCAGTTAAAAATGGTACTGTTAAAGCTAAGGATAAAGATAAAATTGAAGACTTTATATATGCTGATATAGAAGGCAGTTATATTTATAAAAACAGATTGTTAATGCTAGATATTATCGCTAACAACAATTGGGAAAGACCTATTTATTTTACTGGTGGAGCATTTGGTGCAGACGATTATGTTTGGTTAAAAGATTACTTACAATTAGATGGCATGTGTTATAAACTAGTCCCTATAAAAACACCTGTAGATAGAGCTAACCCATACGACATGGGACGTGTTGATCCCGATCTTATGTACAATATGGTTAAAGAATGGAATTGGGGAGGAAGTGGTGAAGACATCTACCACGATATTGAAAGCAGAAGAAACGGTATTACTTACAGAGGTAATTTAGCAAGATTGATAGAAGCACTTATTAACGAAGATAAGTTAAAAGAGGCTGAAGAAATTGCTGACATTGCTATGGAAAAAATGCCTGTAGACAAGTTTGGTTACCACTCTCTTCTAGAACCGTTTATTAGTGCATATTACGAAGTAGGCAATAATGAAAAAGGTAGAACTCTGTTTAAAGACGTTGCTAAAGTCTATCAAGAAAACTTAGTCTATTATAGCGGTTTAGATGAGGAAGATAAAATACGCTTTTTTGAAGATAAAATCTTGCTAGATATTCAACGCTACAGATCTTTAATTGATATTCTTTTTGTTTACAACGATAAAGAATTTGCAATGGAAGAAATGAAGAAATACAATGATTACATTGGTCTGTTAAAGGAATTCTTTGGAACCGAGGAAGAGGAAACACAAGAACCTATAGATGACATTGATATCAACACTATTTTAAGCGACACATTAAAAGATTCTATTGTTCCAGAAGAGTAAACACCATGAAGATTATTCCTGCTAAGACACCTGGATTTGTAAAAGCTTTATTTCCAAAATTTGTCTGGAATATCAACACAACAAAAAAGGAACTCTATCTTACTTTTGATGATGGACCCACGCCAGAAATTACAGAGTGGGTGCTTCAAACACTAAAAGAATATGATGCCAAAGCAACTTTCTTCTGTATAGGAAAGAATATTGAATCAAATTCAAATATTTTTCAAACCATTATAAAAGATGGCCATAGTGTTGGTAATCATACATATCAACATTCTAAGGGCTGGAAAACAAAAACAAAAGCATATATCAATGAGGTAGAATTCACTGATTCTGTCATCAACTTTCAACTTCAAAATTCTAAATTAGAAATACTTTCGACTTTAAAACCTTTAAAGCTTTTTAGACCTCCTTATGGTAAATTTAAAAGCAAACAAAGTACTAAATTGCAGAAATTAGGCTATAAAATTATAATGTGGGATGTACTCTCTTATGATTGGGATAAATCGGTAAGTGAAGAGACCTGTTTAAATAATATAATCTCTAAAGCAAAAGAAGGAAGCATTATTGTATTTCATGATAGTGTTAAAGCCTCTCGTAACTTAAAGTATGCATTACCAAAAGTCTTGGAGGTTTACGGTAATAAAGGTTATGAATTTAAAGCAATATCTAAAAGTATTCTTGAATAATACTAATTAAAGTATCTGCATCTTGCTCACCACTCTGACGCCACTTCATTTCGCCATTTTTGTAAATGATTAGCGTTGGTAAACCCTTAACGCGCAATGCTTCGGCTAGCTCTTTGTTCTTGTCTACATCAATCTTAATGACCTTAGCTTTGTCGCCTAATGCTGCCGCAACATCTCTAAGAATAGGATGCATTGCCACAGATTGATCATTCCATTCTGTGTAGAAGTCTAATAGTACCGGAATATCGACATCTATTAATTCCCCAAATTTTGACATATAATGTTGTTTTAGTCAACCGAGTTTTACAAACCTACATAAAATTTTTACTCAAAAAACATATCAAACTCGTAATGAACTATATAAAAATACGCAATTGTTATCAATTATGCTTCTTTTGTACCTTTTTTGAGCTCAATTACGGTAATCTCAGGCCATATACCTACCCTTCCTGGATATGCCAAAAAGCCAAAACCTCTGTTAACATTTATATACTGTCCCAAAGTTTCATAGATACCTGCCCATTGATTGTATCTCCATTTTGCTGGACTCCATTTTATCCAGCCAGGTATTTCAATACCAAATTGCATACCATGTGTATGGCCACTTAATGTTAAATGATAGTGGTAATCGTCATTAACAACCTCAGCATCCCAATGGCTTGGGTCGTGCGTCATTAAAATTTTAAAATCATCTGAACTAATTTGTGAAGATGCTTTTTTTAAATCCCCTTTTTGCTTAAATCCTTTTCCCCAATTCTCAACACCTACAATAGCTATTTTTTCACCATTTTTTTCCAAGTATCTATGCTCATTGAGTAAAAGATCAAAACCTATTTCTCTTTGAATATCCTTTAAATCTTCTAGATTTTTCACTTTCTCAGCAGAAGAATTCCAATCTACATAATCACCATAATCATGATTGCCAAGTATAGAAAATTTACCATCCTTTGCTTTCAAACGACTGAATGTATCTTTCCATGGTATCATTTCTGTAGCTTTATTATTTACCATATCTCCAGTAAATAGTATTACATCAGATTTCTGTTCATTCACCAAATCAACCGCATATTCTATCTTTTCTTTATTGTCAAAACTACCAGAGTGTATATCACTTATCTGTGTTAGTCTATAACCGTCAAAAGCATCAGGTAAATCCTCAAAATGTAAAGTATAATTAAGTACTCTAAAATTATATTTCCCTTTAAACATTCCATATAAAAGTGATGTAAAAGGAATAGCTGCTATCCCTAGAGCTATTTGACTAATAAATTTACGACGCCCAGGAACATGCAAAGCCTCTCGCTTAACTATGAATTTATCATACAGACTATATAAACCTCTAATAATATCTTCACCTAAAAGGATAGGCACTAAAACCAAGTTAACCGACATAAAAGTTAAAAGAAAACCAAAAGCATAGCTCTTAGCAGGACTTAAAACACGCCCTTCACCAGCTACCGTAAATTGAATAATAAAATTACCTACCACAATCACGGCAATACCTAAAAAAAGATAATGAATCCAGCTTTGCTTAGTTATGGTCTTTATAGCTTGAAAACCATAAGCAGTGAGCAGAATATATACTAAAATAAAAATAATCCATCTTGTCATAAAGCAAATTTAAGCATAAGCCATTTTAGTTATCTTATGAAAGTGTTAAAGGTTTTGATTTGTAAGGTGTCTAGACGTTTTGAATCAGTATAAAATTGAATAGTCTTAGATTCATCAGGCATTAAATCAAAGAAATTATCAGAAAAATGACCTTTAGCATTTGTAAACAAAAACACATCTTTTTGAAGTGTTGACGAAAACAACTCTATTGAAAAACCATCATTAGTTTTCATGACGATTTTTTGAATTTCAGCTTGATTTAATTTTAAATCTTTAGGTTTCACAAAGTAGAAAAATGATGATTTACCATTGAAAGTTGATACTAAAACAGTTTCATTTTTATTGAAGTCTACGTTTTTTAAATCCAACTGAAACTTCACACCATTTGAAAGTGGCTCAACACTTATTTCTTCTTCGTTAGACCAAATAACTTCTCCTGAAAAATTCATTAAGTTTAAAGTCAACTGACCTGTTATCTCATCTAATTTATCATTAACAACCCAAGTTTTTAAAATATCATTTTCAACTTTTGAAGAGATTAAAACATCCTCAAAACTTCTTTTAGCCTTATAATGTAAGGCTTTCCAATTTCCAAAATAATCAATACTACTCCAAGAAACCGCAGGCCAGCAATCATTGAGTTGCCAATACAACGAGCCCATATTATAGGGTTTTGCTCTTCTTTGTGCTTCAATACCTTTGGTAATGCCATAAGCTTGTACAAGTTGACTCATATATACATAATCTTCCGCTGAATCAGGTACAGGAAAATCGCGTTGCATATAAGTTTCTATAATTTGAAATCCTCTGGAATGCTTTTGATGATTTTTAAAACCTTCAGAAGTAATATCCACACTATCCTTTTCATTTATAAATTGAATAGCCTCATAACTCGGAAACGACTGAAATCCGAATTCACTCATAAAACGTGGAACATTCTCTTCAAGATGCTCAAATGGATAACCATCGTGCCAAATCCACCAATCGTGAGCATCTCCTTCTGACTTGTACAACGGATTACCTCTTCCATATTTTGGCGACGTTTGCCAGTATGGTAAATCTGTTTTAGATCCAACGCTAATTCTGAGTGCTCTATCAAACAAATATTTATAATTCTCCCAAATCTCTTCTTTTTCC
>JASBSE010000520.1 GCA_030149115.1 Winogradskyella sp.
TCTGGCTTCATCAACCTTATCTTGCTGACTTAACATTAAGTTATAAATGTCCTCATTCGCCTTTTGTTGAACTTGGATAAGTTTTAATTTTCTGTTTTTAGCTCTTTGCGATATAAACAGATAAACTAAAATTGCTGTAAGTAATAATCCAGCAGATAGAATAAGTAAGTAAAGATTTTCTCTTGAAATTTGTTCATTTTCAGCTTCGAGTTGGTCAGTTTGTAACTCTATTCTCGCATGTTTGTTCCTTACTGCTCGCTCTACTCTTAGCAAACTATCACTTAACTTAATATGCCTCTCTAGGTAAGAATTACTTTCTTCTCCCTCCGTTAAATCAGCTAAAATTCTCATAGACTCTAAGAGTAAGTCGTTCATAGGTATTTCCTTAGACAACTTAAAACTCTTTTTAGCATATTTTAATGACGAATCTATTTTTTTGTTTTCCTTGTAAAATTTAGACAAATCAATAGAAGCCGCGA
Organism: Winogradskyella sp.; assembly: GCA_030149115.1. GTDB lineage: Bacteria > Bacteroidota > Bacteroidia > Flavobacteriales > Flavobacteriaceae > Winogradskyella. The sequence continues at coordinate 480 of JASBSE010000520.1, forward strand.
GTTCAGTATATTGATCTTCTTGGGCTCTACTAATCTCAAGAGACTTTTTTAAGTCTCGTTCAATCTCGTCATAAACATAGTCTCCACTTAAAAACTTTGTAAAACTATAATTGTCTAATACAAGACCATAAAAAGACATATCCTCCTTGAGTAATGGATCATCTAATATTCGTTTAAAAATCTTCAGTGACTCCTTGTAATTACCTTTCTTTCTGTACGAATATGCTAAATCATTTAAAGACATTATTTCAAGCTCCTCGCCATTTTCAATATCACTTATTAAATCTAAAGATTGATTATGAAAAGAAATTGACTGATCATAATTTTCTAATTTTAAAGATACTATACCCAATAAATTTAAGACATAGTACATTTCTTCTGATACGTCTTGGTCTTTCTCAATACTGTTTAATATTCTTAATGCTTTTATAGCATTTTGCTCACTTCCTAAATGATCTTTTTCCTCGTCTTGAATTTTAGCTAAAGTAATTAATGCACTTGCTTTTTCAGGTATTTTCCCTAATGCATCAAAGTATTTTAATGCCTCTAAATAATATTTGTAAGATTCGCTATTATCAGATGCTATTTGGTAATTATAATAGCCTAGAATATTGTTTGTAAAGGCTATTGCTGTAGAGTCATTTAACTCCTTAGCCGTTTCTAAATTTTCTAAAGTTAACTTTTCAAAATCGTTATACTCACCAGTTAATAAATAAGTATAAGCCAATTGTCTTTTACTCTTGAGTATAGTTGTATCTTGCTTTGTCTTTTTAGAGAGAGCAATTGCTCTTTTAATATATTTTATACGCTCCTCTTTTGAAAAGGAAGACTTGTTAGATAACTCTCTATATACATATATAGAATCAAAGAGCTCATTATCTCGTTGTGCATTTGCTAGATTTATAAATGCAGAAAGTAGTATTAAAGAAAAAATTAACTTCAATTTAAATATTTAATATTCTACCAAAGTTAAGATTTTCTTGCAAAGTTATATTCCAAAGTATTAATAACTAATAAAGCCCATAACTAAGTAAAGTTATGAGCCATGTATATTATCCAAGATTTCGAATTAACCCTGAGTAGGCAATTGTGCTTTTTTCTTATTATGCGCCAGTAAATCAATTTTTGTAGGCTGCTTAATATTGCTTTTCTCTCCATTTTCAATTTTATCCGATTGTACACCAGACACAGTTAACATAGCAACAGCTACTAAAGCTAAAGTAATTTTTAGGGTTTTCATAAATATCAATTTAGGGTTAAATAGTTAAAATTATTTCTTGCAACGAAAACCGTTACGTTGAGGGAGGGGAATGGATAATTAACTATTAAAGGTCAAAACCTTAAATTGTACTAGAATAAAACGAGGGACGTTTTAGTAAATGTCTAATGGATAATTAAATTTCTTGAAAGTTTGATTTGAGGGCTTACAAGAGTTGACAAATATACAAGTAATTACTAAATAAGCAAACAAATCATCGATTAAGTGATAAAAAACATCGATTAAATGTTGTTTTTTAATTCCACAATTATCTTAATCTACTTAAATTGCTATTTACCGAACAAGTTTTAAAACAAAA
>JASBSE010000190.1 GCA_030149115.1 Winogradskyella sp.
GAACGATGTCAACAGTTACTACAATGGTTTTATGTAAAGAAAATGACCTTTAAGGTTATTGCAGAGCAAATGCGATTTAAAAGCGAAAAAGTCGCAAAAAACCAAAAGTACAAATGCCTACAAAAGGCAAAAGACATCTACAGAACTCAAACAAAAACTGTTCAATCTTAATTCGGAAATACTATGGAAAAAGATATATATTTAATCAACGCATATTTAAATAATAGCCTTTCTGAAACCGAAAGATTAGCTTTTGAAAACAGACTTAAAACAGACATAACATTCTATGAATTTTTTGATGAACACCAAACAATTATAAAAGGGATTGAGCGTGTAGAATTACTTGAAGAAATAAAAACCTCGAAGAATAGGTATCTCATAAGTAAATGGCTAAAACATATTGGTGGATTAGCTTTACTAATTATAATTTTAACAGTAGCATACAGTTTGGTTTTTAGTGCCCAAAGCGAAGAAAAGCAAAGCGATAACAGCACCTCTTTTGAGTTTGTAAAGGATTCAGTTGTAAATGAAACTCTAGTAGATTCTATCCCAAAATATATTGTAGTTAAATATCATTTAGAATACATTCTAGATGAAGAATTAACTAGTAGGTTTGGAGGTGTGGAAACGATGAGAGACACAATTATTAAAGAAATGTTTGGCCTTTATACAATTGAAGAATTCAAATCGGCTTTTCCTGAAAATGATGATTTTAAAATGGAGAATGATACCATTTTTGTCAATCCAAATCTTTTGTTAGAGATAGAGAAAGCACAGCAAAAAATTCAGAAAGAAACTGAGATTAATAAAGCTAGCAAACTAGTTTCCAAAAACACAGAATCTTTTTTCAATTCAACTAAAAAGGAAGCACAAGTAATATCTTTTAATGCTAGTGAAGATTATCAGGTCATCTTAAAAGAAGGTACCGAAATTTCAATACCTGCCAATGCCTTTATTAATTCTAAAACTCAAAAAGAGGTGACAGGAAAAGTTAGCTTAGAAGTTACGGAGTATTATAAACTCTCAGATATGTTATTGGCGGATTTAAGCACAAAATCTCATGACCAAATTCTAGAAACAGGAGGCATGCTGTATATAGAAGCCAAGAAGAACAATTCAAATTTAAAATTAAAACCAGGCAAAGAATTAGAGATTGTGTTTAACAATAAGGGGAAGAAGAATATGCAGCTTTTTAATGGAGATAAAATTGACGGAGTGATGAATTGGTATTTGCCAGAATCTATAGATATATTGTTAAGTCAATCCAAAAGCATATCACAAGAAGTCAGTTTGTCTAGTGAATACTATGAGAATACTGGCAGCTATTCAAACTTTGAGCTTTTAGATGTAGTGCCTAGACATCCTAATTGCGAGCCAGGAGATAATGAACAATTAAAGCAATGTTTTAATGAAGAAATAACAAAGTTTGTAGCTAGAAAATTTAGACACGAAATAGGTGAGAGGCTAAACCTAACAACCAAAGAAAACATATATGTTTCTTTTGAAATTGATAGAAGAGGAAACATCGGTAAAATAGAAGCCAGATCTAAGTATGATGCGCTTGCTGCAGAAGCAATAAGAGTTTTAGAGTTGTTTCCAAAAGTAGTTCCTGGCAAAAAAAATAGCAGGTATGTTGCTGTTAAATACCGTTTTCCTATAGCTTATAGAATATTTGGTAGTGAAAACTCAACATCTGTCACTAGAACATCTAGAATGATTGTTCAACAAGATTCTGCATTAATTATTGGAAACAAAAGAGAAGTTCAGAAAGAGATTGAAGAAAAATCTATTTCAGAAATTAGTAAATCAGACCTTGAGCGTTATACACTTTTAACGACACAGCTAGGTTGGATTAATTGCGACCGTTTTACAAACAGTAGAAAAAATAAGATTAGATATAACATTAACATTAGCAATGCGGAAGATGCCAATGTAAAGTTGATTTTTAAATCGATAAGCTCAATTCTGCCGAGTAGAGCATCAAACGGATTTTACGATTTCGGTTTAGTGCCTGTTAACGAAGAGGCTATTCTACTAGGTATAAAGAAAAAGGGTGATAAAATATTTTTAGGTCTTAAAGAGTTAAGAATAAGAGAGACTTCAGAAGAACAGGATATTGGTTTTAAGGAGGTGACGTTAAGCGAACTGAAAAAGGAGCTCATAAAACTTAATTCGAACTTCTAAAAATATATTATGAAAGTATTGTTTTTATTAAGCTTATTGAGTTTTACGGTTTGCTTTTCTCAAAATCAAGACTCAATCAAACTAAAGATCGATTACGGAGTAGCATCTGAAGAATTTCAAGATTATTTACTGATGAAGAATATTGATTTTTATAAAGTAAATATTTCAAACAAAAATCTAAAAGGAAAAACCTTTAAACTTGTTTCAAAAGAATACTGGAATAAGGAACTAACAAAAACAGATACTATTATTAATCTAAAAAATTCTCCAAGAAGAATAGAAGCAGATACACTTTCCTTCAATATTATAACTGAAAAAGTGAGTAAGGATAGTTTGCAGTTGTTCGTTAAATTTAAAGGGCTTTTTAGTACTAATAAAAAATATAAAACTACTGAAGCTAATAGCTATTCTGCAAGAGATTTATCTAATGGAAATGAAACGAATTTTGAATTAGGAAAATCATTTCCGTTATTGGTTTATACCTTGCCTTATAAAGACCCTAAATATCCTGGCTATTTATTTTATTGTGAGTTAACAAAAGAAGGTATTCCGCCAGAAGAATGGGGAGATAAATTTAACCTTGAACATTATATTATTTTTGAAATGCAGTTTGAATGATACTTACCCTCTAAACAAAAAGAAATCATCTTTCATATCCTCAATCTGAGTATCTTCGTTGGTAATGATGTAATCTATGGCTTTAGAGGTAAAGGCATCGCCTTTTTCGGTAAGCGAAACAATATTGTCTTTAATAACAATCATATTGTTTTTTTGAGCTAAATCCAACACAGTTTTAGAGCGTACTTTTTGCCAATTAATATGTTCGTTGAGGTGTTTTACATGGCGTTCATAAAGGTCATCGTGATTTTTTAAATGAAGCAAAAATGTAAGCAACGAAACCTCTGTGCGTTGTTGCTTTTCTCTATACATAACAGCTATAATACCTTTTGAAGGCGCAAAAAGATATACTATAAGAAAAACCTCACCTAAAACCGTAGTAATTGAGCCAGCAATCGAGGCATCTAGCCAATGCGCAACCCAATAGCCTAAAATGGCACTCAATACACCAAAACCTATAGCTAAGACTAACATCTTTTTTAAATCTGTAGTTAAAAGATAAGCGGAAGCAGCAGGTGCAATCATTAAGGCTACTACCAATATGGCACCAACAGCATCAAAAGCGCCAACCGTAGTTACCGAGGATACAGACATTAAACCATAATGAATAATCGCTGGCGAAAACCCAAGTGAAGCAGCAAGACCTTTATCAAAAGTGCTAAGCTTTAATTCCTTAAAAAAGGTAATAAGTAAAGTAACTGTAACAAGAAGGATAGCGCCAATAATCCAAAGCGATTTTGGACCAATATCAGTTTCACCAACAATTAGTCTGTTAAAAGGAGAAAAAGCAAGTTCACCAAGCAATACGGCATCAGTGTCTATATGCACATCATTAGCATTTTTGGCAATTAGAATTACACCAATACTAAACAGAATAGGAAACACCAACCCAATAGCAGTATCTTCTTTTACCAACCCTGTTTTTTGGATATACTCAACAATAACAACAGTAATAATTCCGGTTAGGGCAGCAAACAGAATAAGTAATGGCGAGTTTAAGTCGTTCGAAATAAAAAAACCAAGAACAATTCCAGGTAAGATGGAATGACTAATGGCATCGCTTATCATTGCCATTTTTCGTAATACCAAAAATGTTCCTGGAATAGCACAAGCAATGGCTACCAGACTGGCAATTAGTTGTATTTCTAATTGTGCGCTATTCATTAGATACGTTTTGCTGGTTGTATAAATTTGAAGCTGTTTTAAAGCCTTCTTCTGTAAGGTGCCACATATTACCATCTAGTTCTACAAAACCCCTATCAACTAATTTTTGAAGCGTACGTTTTGTGTAGCCTTGAAAATTATTTAAAATTTTAATGGTATGTGGATGGGAAATATTGTCATGTGTTTCGGCAATATGGTACATAAACGCTAAAGTTTTGTGAAGTTCTAAATCACGACGA
>JASBSE010000238.1 GCA_030149115.1 Winogradskyella sp.
TTTGGTAACCTTCGTGCTTTAGCTATGGAACCTATGGGACATATAGCAGGTATAGGTTCTGCACTAAATGGATTTATTTCTACAGTAATGGCTGTACCAATTGCTAATTTTATAGGTGGTTTCGTAAAAGAATCGGTGACACCTTTATTTGTTGGCTTTTTAGTTTGTGGTATTATTTCTCTAATTCTTTTTTACTCAATTAGTGCAAGAGTAAAAACAATACTAAAAAATATCTAAAGGTCCTTTTCCTTCTCTTACAACTTTAGGTGATTCATCTGAAAGGTCTATAATAGTAGAAGCTTCGTTTCCACCATAACCACCATCTATTACCAAATCAACTAAGTTATTCCACTTCTCTAAAATTAGTTCTGGGTCTGTTGTATATTCTATAATATCATCCTCATCTCTTATCGATGTTGATACTATTGGATTACCCAAGGCGTTCACCAACGCTAATGCTATAGAATTATCTGGCACCCTAATACCAACAGTTTTTCTTTTCTTAAATGGATTTGGCAAACTTTTAGAACCTGGCAAAATAAAAGTATAAGGACCTGGCAAAGCACGTTTCAGAATTTTAAAGGTCGAGGTATTTATTTGTTTAACATAATCACTAAGATTGCTCAAGTCTTCACAAACAAAAGAAAAGTTAGACTTTTCGAGCTTTACTCCCTTTATCTGCGCAATACGCTCAAGCGCCTTAATATTAGTAATATCACAGCCTAGACCATAAACCGTATCTGTTGGGTAAATAACTAAACCACCTCGTTTTAAAACCTCAACTGCTTTTTGAACCACTTTTGGGTTCGGGTTTTCAGGATATATTTTAATGAATTCTGCCATAAATTAAAGATACGCATAAATGCTAAAAAAATTATAATCTTTTTTTAACTGTAACAATTAATATGCATTTACAGTCTATATAGTATGCATCAATCAATCAAAATAATCATCGTACTCTTGTTTTTTGCAAAAAGTTTTGCAACAGAAACAAAACCTATAAAGGATGTTCCTCCTTTCTTTTTTACAAAAGCAGAATTTGTTAATGCTTCTACTACGCGTATACCTTTTAAGATTATAGATCAGCTCATAGTTGTTGAAGTAGAAATTCTTGATGAAGTTGGCGACTTTATTATAGATACAGGTTCTGAAGCACTTATTTTAAACAGCGTTCATTTTAAAACTACAAGAAATTTTACTGATGAAAGTGAGCAAAAAAGTGGAATAAATGATAACATTGAAGATGTTAAAGAAAAACATCTCAATCTACTAAGCATTAATGACATCAGTCTAGAAAAACTCAACGCTGACGTTATAGATTTATCTCATATTGAAAAAACCAAGAAAATCAAACTTCTAGGTATTATAGGCTACAGTATTCTCAAAGATTTTGAAGTCTTTATAGATATGCATTTAAATCAGTTAACCATAACCAGAATTGACAAAAAAGGAAATAAACTCTCCGATAAAGTTTATGCAGAAACCATTGAGGACAGCATAGATTTTAATCTAAAAAAACACACTATAATTTTAGATGCCTACGTTGGTGATAAAAAGGTTGTATTTGGTTTAGATACAGGTGCAGAATACAATCAACTTAATAAAAACTTAGATTCAGAAATTTTAGATTACTTTTATCCAAGCAGAGAATTAAAGCTTACAGGTGCCAGTGGTAAGAAAAAAAAGGTTTTGGCAGGAAAATTGTACAGAGTAAAATTGACAGATTCAATTTACTTTGGACCAATGAAAACAGTAATTACTAATTTGAGAAAAATGAATACTGCTTTCGGCACTAATCTAGATGGTGTTTTAGGTTTTGAATTCTTCAAACAAAAGAGAACAATAATTAATTACAGAAAAAAGAAGCTTTATTTTATAGCAAATCCTATTACTGAACCTTGACAAAAACAAATAAGATATTACTACCTTTTTTAGGTCTTTTATTTTTAACCATCAACATTAATTCCCAAAACAAAAAGGGTTACAAGATTGAAGGAGATAATCTTACATTTATATTTAATGTTAACGACTATCCAAACATAAAGAATAATGGAGATGATATAGAATACGTGTGCGTTTCTGGAGAATTTAATGATTGGACAAGAGACAATGACAAATGGAAAATGACCAAAGTCAGCGACTCCATATATGAATTAAAAAGAGAGCTTTCAATTTTTACATCAGATTTTGACTGGGAATTTAAGTTTATTGTCAATGGATTTCATTGGGCAGAACCATCTGAAGATTTTGAAAATATTGTAGACGCTAGAGATTATGGAGGCCAGAGATTAATGACTTACAACCTTAAACTTTATAGTGCTTTTGCAACTGATTATGACAATGTTACCTTTAAACTAAAGGGATATAAAGACGCCAAAAAAGTTATTCTTAGTGGCACTTTTAACCGTTGGGACGAAACTGGTTTTAAAATGAAGCCAATAGATGATGGCTGGGAAGTAACCTTGCAGTTAAAACCAGATATCTATCAGTATAAATTTATTATTGATAAAAACCTATGGATTACAGATCCTCAAAACCCTTCAAAGGTTGAAAACGAATACGGAGGCTACAACTCAGTAATTGATATACAGAAAAATGTAACATTTAAACTTTGCGATTATCTAGATGCAGACACCGTTATTCTTAGTGGTGATTTTAATGATTGGACAGAGGATAATTGCGAAATGACAAAAATTGATGATTGTTGGGTTTATAACATAAGTCTATCTGGAGGAAAACACCACTATAAATTTATTGTCGATGGAGAGTGGATTACCGATCCTACAAATTCTGTTAAAGAATATGATGATGATGGTAATATTAACTCGGTGTGTATGGTGAGGTAGGATTTTTTATTAATCCTTAGAATGCAAGTTTATCTACCAAAGCCCATTTCCAAAATTAAATTTTAAACCAACATTCAATGTGTTATAAGTTCCTTCTTCAAAGAATGATTTCAACTCATTTGGCACCCTAATATCTGTCTTTATTTTTCGCCAATTGTATTCTAACAGTATATTTAAGTTTCTAACAAACTCATACTCTAACGTTACTCCAAAGTTTCTTAGTTTACCAAAATCTCTGTTACCATATCCAGATTGAATTGAATTTGTTAACGTAGCATTTCCAAAAATCGAAGTGTTAACACCTAACCTAACTTTAGGTAACGGAATAAACTCATAGCCGATTACACCAGAAATTTCTTCAACAGTACTCTCAGTATAATTACCCAACAATTCAGTATTTATATTGTTAAAATTGCTAAAGCCATAACTAAAACCTACAAAGAAGTTTTTGAACACATAAATCTGAAATTTAAAATTATAACCTCCTTTACCTTCAAATCCTTCGCCAATAAAATTGTCTCCATACGACATTGGATTTTGATATGCTATTGACATTGCTCCAAAATATTGACGTTCGTCATCAAACAAAAAAGGAACTTTTGAGTTGTTTTTATTTTGGCTTATACTATCGTTTTGAGCATTCAGCTGAAAACCAAACACAAGAATAATTAAAACTTTAGTAGCTAAATTCAAACGCATAATCAGCAGAATTAATGATTATAATTTCAGAAACCTCATCACCTTCATTAAGACTATAGGTAAACTCAACCTGAGATTGTAATGGGACAGTAAAGCTTCTGTTTTCCGCGTTGGGTGACAAATTATTTAAGGTAGATCCTATAAACCTCATGCCATTACAATTACTCTGAGTTTCATTTAGAACACCATCCTCATAAACCTCTACACAATCAGCATCAAAATATGAAAAACTGTATTGCAATGTATTGTCCTCTCCACTTTCTCTTATAATATTATAATTGAAATTAGTAATCGATTTCAACTCAACAGTTTCCAAGTTAAAGGTAAGATTATTAGGTGTGAATTCTTCCGTATTAGTTTGATAGCGATACGTAGAAAATTGATCACCAAACGAAATATCTACAAGAAACAATTCATTTGGTCCAAATAAAGCAGTTACACTAAAATTTCCTGAAGCATCACTTACGCCTTCACCTAACAATACACGGTCCGCACCAAAGGCATCCGCATCTGCATAAACTCGAATACTCGCATTGGCAATTGGTTGTGTGTTTTGGTCTGTAACATTACCTATTACCAAAACTCTAATGTTATTTTGTATTTCAGTGTCTTCGCAACTAAAAACAGCGATTAATATTAACCAAATCGTAAAATGAAGCCTTCTGAGCATAATGAAAAGTTTATTTTTAGATGAGAAAAACTACAAAGGGTTGCGTTAAAAGACTAAGAAATAATTTCTAGCTTAGCAAAACGCAAAAGCAATTTTTTAGTACTTCCGCCTTCAAACTTAATTTCGGCTTTTAAGTCACCACCAGCTCCTTCAATTTTAAGAACTTCCCCTCTACCAAAACGTTGATGATTCACAATATTGCCAACCGTTAATTTGGTGTCAAATAAATTAGCTCCAGTATTGGTCTGACTTACCGGCTTTAACTTTTTTGGAGTACTAATTTGAAATTTTTCAGGCTTTTTAGTCTCTTTCTTTTTAAACTTTGGAGACTTTGGTTTTGCAAAACGGACCTTATTAGGTTCTACATCTCCAAAAATAGACGCATCTAACATTGGATTGAAGCGTTGCTCTTTTAATGGAGTTGTAATGTTTACAAATTCATCATCAATTTCTTCAATAAATCGGCTTGGCTCTGCATCAATTAGTTTTCCCCATCGATAGCGTGATACTGTATAAGTAAGATACGCTTGCTCTTCTGCTCTTGTTAATGCAACATAGAACAAACGACGCTCTTCTTCAAGCTCACTTCTGGTATTCATACTCATGGCACTTGGAAACAAATCTTCCTCCATACCAACAATAAACACATGAGGAAATTCTAGACCTTTTGCCAAGTGAATAGTCATTAAAGCCACATGATTAGGATCGCCTTTATCACCATCCAAATCCGTTGCTAATGCCACATCTTCTAAAAACTCAGCTAAAGAACCTGTACTATCTGCAACTTCTATCTGCCCTTCAACAAAATCTTTAATACCATTCAATAATTCCTGAACGTTATCCATTTTGGTAACGCCTTCTGGAGTACCATCCTTTCCTAACTCGCGTATAAGACCACTTGTTTTAGCAACGTGTTCTGCCAATTCAAACGCATTAGCATTTTGGTTCATAACCTTGTAACTTTCTATCAACGTTACAAAATCCTTTAGCTTATTTTTTGTACCATTATTAATATTGATAGATACATTATCAATATCGTTCATAATGTCATAAATGGTCTTTCCAGTCGCATTGGCTGCTACAACTAAACGATCTACCGTAGTCTGACCAATACCTCGTGCAGGATAATTTATAACACGCTTTAGAGCTTCTTCGTCTGAAGTATTTAAAATTAAACGTAAATAAGCTGTTACATCTTTAATCTCTTTACGCTGATAAAAGGATAATCCACCATAAATTCTATATGGAATATCACGCTTTCTTAAAGCATCTTCAATAGCACGAGACTGCGCATTTGTTCGGTAAAGCACAGCAAAATCACTATTCTGTAATTGCTTATTCATTTTGGTTTCCCAAATTGTACTAGCCACATAGCGACCTTCGTCTGCGTCTGTCATCGTTCTATGCACAATAACTTGTTCTCCAACATCATTAGCTGTCCAGACAATTTTATCTAGCTTAGTTTTATTGTGTTCTATAACAGAGTTTGCAGCACCTACAATCATCTTTGTAGAACGGTAGTTTTGTTCTAACCTATAAACTTTTACATCGTCATAATCCTTCTGAAAATTAAGGATGTTATTAATGTTTGCACCACGAAAGGCATAGATACTTTGCGCATCATCACCTACCACACAAATATTTTGAAAACGATCAGACAAAGCTCTAACAATAAGATACTGCGAGTGGTTGGTATCTTGATACTCATCTACCAAAATGTATCTAAAACGATCTTGATATTGCGCCAAAACTGCAGGAAAACGTGTCAACAACTCATTAGTTCTTAACAACAAATCATCAAAATCCATCGCTCCTGCTTTAAAACAACGATCTACATATTCTTTGTAAATCTCTCCCATTTTTGGCCTACGTGCCATGGCATCAGCCTCCATAAGCTCTGGATTTCTAAAATAAGCCTTAACAGTAATGAGACTATTCTTATACGAAGAAATACGACTATAAACCTGCTTGGTTTTGTAGATATCCTTATCCAGTCCCATTTCTTTTATAATAGAACCGATAAGCTTTTGCGCATCCTGAGTATCGTAAATGGTAAAGTTACTTGGAAAACCTAAATGATGTCCTTCAAACCTAAGGATTTTAGCAAACACAGAGTGAAACGTACCCATCCAAAGGTTTTTAGCTTCACTATCACCAACAATATCAGCTATTCTACCTTTCATTTCACGTGCTGCCTTATTTGTAAAGGTTAGCGCCAAAATATTAAAGGCATCTACTCCTTGACTCATTAAATAAGCTATGCGATATGTAAGTACACGTGTTTTACCAGAACCTGCACCAGCGATAACTATCATTGGTCCATCTTTTTGTAATGTTGGTGCTAATTGTGCGTCGTTAAGTTGACTGAGATACTTTTCCAAGACTTCATTTTTTCAAACTGTGAAATTACATATTGTCTTAGATTTTACCATAAATAAAAATTAATAATTATAAACAATATATTAGCAGTATATTATATTAAAAATTCTTCACTTGAAAATGAAAAAACTTACTCGATTTAACTTTGGGCTTTTTTTAATTATATACTTCGTTAGTCTTTTCCTTTCTAAAAACACCATGTTTGCATTAAAAATGAAAGGAGGTCTTCTATCCGATAATACTTTTCTAAAATTTATCTATACCAACAAAGTATATTTTGAAGGTGCACTTTACGAAACAAAATTGTATTTCCTCTTTCTAATTCCTACAATATTTTCTATAATTCTCCTTGTGAAAAGTTTTAAAAATAAAGAATCTGGTTTTTTGAAATTTTTCTCTATTATAACACTATTGCTTAATATGCTAATTTTAGTATTAATGAAAACACCTGCTAGTTAAATATTGAAGTAATCTGAAAATCTTGACAGAATTTAATCCTCAATTTTCAATATCTTAGTGCAAAATTTTTATTTCAGATTATGGATTCAGTATTAGAATTCTTAGGTGATATTCCTTGGTGGACTTGGGTTCTTATTGTTTTAGCAATAATTTTTGTTAGAGACATTACACAAAGAAAACACACCATTGTACATAATTTCCCATTGGTAGGTCATATAAGGTATTGGTTAGAAAGTATTGGACCTGAATTGCGCCAGTATCTTGTGGCAAATAACAGAGAAGAATTACCTTTTAATAGAATTGAACGTGGTTGGGTATACGCGTCTTCTAAAAATGAAAATAATTACGAAGGTTTTGGTACAGATAGAGATATCTACGCACATCAGCACATTTTTATCAATAATGCTATGTTCCCTTTTAAAACTGGTGAAAACCATCCAAATACACTAGACAAGTACTTTTTACCTTGTGCGAAGGTCATGGGAGCTTACAACAAACGAAGAAAACCCTATAGACCTGCTTCAGTAATTAACGTATCTGCGATGAGTTTTGGGTCTTTGTCTGCCAGAGCTATTGAATCTTTAAATAAAGGTGTAAAAATAGCGCACGCTTACCACAATACTGGTGAAGGAGGACTGTCCCCTTATCATTGTCACGGAGGAGATGTTATATTCCATTTTGGTACAGGCTACTTTGGTGTACGAGACAATAATGGTAATTTCTCGATGGAAAAATTGGTGAAGCTTGTTGAAGATAATCCTTTTGTAAAAGCAATTGAAGTAAAACTTTCTCAAGGTGCTAAACCAGGAAAAGGTGGAGTTTTACCAGGTGCAAAAATCACAGAAGAGTTAGCTAAAATAAGACATGTTGAAGTTGGTAAAGATGTATTGTCTCCACCTAATCATTCTGCTTTTTCTACAGTACAGGAAATGGTCGATTTTATTGAAGAGATTGCTGACAAGACAGGATTACCAGTCGGCATTAAAGCAGCCATTGGTAAGTTAGACCAATGGGAGGAGCTTGCTGATATTATGTTAAAAACAAATAAAGGTCCAGATTTCATTACGGTTGATGGTGGCGAAGGTGGTACAGGAGCTGCACCTCCAAGTTTTGCTGATCATGTATCTCTACCTTGGGTATATGGCTTTGGAGATTTGTATAAATTATTCAAGAATAAGGATCTTACCGAACGTATCGTATTCATTGGAAGCGGAAAACTTGGTTTCCCTGCAAAAGCAGCAATGGCGTTTGCAATGGGTGCTGATTGTATTAATGTAGCTCGTGAAGCCATGATGAGTATTGGCTGTATTCAAGCGCAAGTTTGCCATACAAACCGCTGTCCTGCTGGTGTTGCTACTCAAAATAAGTGGTTGCAACGTGGTATTGACGTTCCACTAAAATCTGAACGTTTGGCACAATATTTCAAAACCTTTAGAAAAGAATTTATAGAAATCACACATGCTGCAGGATACGAGCATCCTTGTCAATTCTCAATGGAAGACATTGAGGTTAATGTAGATGACCACAACCTTGCCAAAGACCTAAGCAGCACTTATATGTATCATAAAACAAAAGTTCCGTTTACATCTATGCAAGATTTAAAGGATTGTCAGTATCTTGGCGGCAAAAAGTATAACTAATTTATGGAACAACAACTTCTTAATCTCTTAATGTATACTATTCCTGCGCTTGTTACAGGAGCAATCGCTTATCTGTTTTTCAGAGAACAAATGGACAATGAAAACAAAAGAAGACACTTTTTACTTACTAAAGATTTACAAAAGGAATCTTTTCCATTAAGACTTCAGGCGTACGAACGTATGTCACTTTTTTTGGAACGTATAAAACCACAAAGCCTGTTAACCAGAACTATTCCAAATTCCTCAAATAAAGATGATTACGAGAATTTACTTATAGCTACCATTGAACAAGAATTTGAACATAATCTAACCCAACAAATCTACGTGAGCGATCAATGTTGGAGCATTATTTTAGCCGCTAAAAATGCTACAATTCAATTAATCAGAAAAGCCAATATGAACGAGAAAACGGATAGCGCTGATAAATTGCGTGAAGTCGTTTTAACCGAACTCATGGATAAATCTGCACCGAGCAATGCTGCACTTTCGTTTATAAAAGAAGAAGTTGGCGAAATGTGGTAATTAATTAATCTGAATTCTTTTTCTCTGCATAATCATAACCTTGCTGCCACCATTTTTCCATTAAACGTTTACTAAAAATTAGAGAGTTTTCGGTTAAACTTGTAGGTGTATAATACAGGTTCAGTTTAACATTTCTGTTTTTTGCCGCTAGCTGACCAATAACAATATCGCTCCGTTCTACCTGATCGAGTAGATGCCCAAATAAATTCATCATTAATGAAAATGGGTTTTTACCGAGTACACGTTGTTTTCCCATACTTTCAGCTTCAAGAACAATAGCATCAACTTCTGTAGCACCTCTCAAAATTGCCTCTCTTATTGGAATAACGCAACCCAAACCACCATCAGCATATTCATAACCATCCACAGTAGCTAATGACATAAAAGGAATGTAATTGCATGAGATCCATATCCAGTTACAAAATTCCTCATAAGAACAATCGTTTACGGACTTGTACTCTACCCTATTCATAGATAGATTACTTACTGTCACTACAACATCATGCTTTGTTGCTTTAATCTTCTGAAACTCTTCAACAGTAAAATGCTTGCGTATATGCTTTCGTAACGCTTTACTTTCTCCAAAAGTGCGCTTCATTCTTACAAACTGCCATAATGAGTTTACAAAATCTATAGACACGTACTCTCTATCACCTTTTTTTCGCTGCACAAAAGGACTTACACTAAAAATATCCTGCTGTTGCACATTAGTGAATATATCGTAAAGCTTATCTATCTTGTTTAATGCTAAATGCGGCACTAACAAGCTTCCTGTTGAAGTACCCAAAAACATATCATAATTACGCTTTTCACGCTCCATAAGGTATTGCGCTACTCCTCCTGCAAAAGACCCTTTACTTCCGCCTCCAGAAATTACTAATGCTCGCATTATTTCTTGTTCTCTAATTTTTCGGACATATCTTTTGCAAACTTAACCATTCTCCAATTATGATGAGACTTTGCTTTTTCGAGATTAGATTTACAAGTATCATTGCATGCATTCATAAGGTTTAGATAGTTAAAAGCGTTCATCCTTAAGTCCGAATTATAACGCTCATCTGTATAACTCACTAATTCTTCAAACAAGCCCTGCTTATTATCCGCTTGGTAAAATGGTGTATTGAGGTTTAAAGCA
>JASBSE010000239.1 GCA_030149115.1 Winogradskyella sp.
TGCTTTAAAATCATTCCAGTTTTGATAGCCAACATAACAGCTAAGTAGGTTAAGCATGTCAATTCTGGGTAATTTTTTGGCTTCATTCTTTATATAAGTATAAAACCATTTTTCGCTAACTCTTGCTTTTACTTTACTAAATAAATCTTCCTGAAACGCAACAATATCATCACCTTTCCAGTCTTCAATTGTTTTAGAAGCACTATTGTTTTCTAAAAACTTTGAAGCTATAGCTAGTTTCAACTGGGAAAAAATATGTTGTTCTTCTAAATTCAAAATTAATTTAAGAGATTAAAAACCAGTTGTATATAGGTTGTAAACTGTTTACAAAAGATGTACAAGTGTTTTTCAAAAGATAGCTGTTAACGAATTATAGGTTTGCTCTTATAACGATTAAAAATATAAAATTATGAAAGCAAAATCATCTAAATCTCTAATTAAATTATCAGTAGTATTGTCAATACTATTGTTAAGCAATGCATGCGAAGTACATTCGGGTAAAGCAAAAAGTGACATGTACGAAATTGATGCGGTTGAATTATACGAAGCAACTGACGAAGAAGTTGTTTTAGAACACAACACAGAAGAATATGATCGTATCTACGAAAACGACTTTAAAAATGCAATTCAGAATCCTTTATCCACATTTTCAATAGATGTAGATAATGCATCTTATAGTAATGTAAGACGTTTTTTATCTAACAATCAACTACCACCAAAAGATGCTGTGAGAGTAGAAGAGATGATTAACTATTTTAATTACGATTATCCACAACCTAAAGATGAGCATCCCTTTTCCTTTTCTAATGAAGTTGCCGATTGTCCGTGGAACACTGAGCATAAGTTAGTGCATATAGGATTGCAAGGAAAATCATTAAACTACGATGATTTGAAACCAAGCAATTTAGTATTCTTAATAGATGCCTCTGGTTCCATGAGCGACAACAATAAATTGCCACTGTTAAAGAAAGCTTTAAAGTTGTTGATTAATGAACTAAATGCTAACGATAGGATTGCTATTGTTGCGTATGCTGGTTCGGCAGGTGTAGTTCTGCCATCTACCAAAGTTTCAAACAAAGAAGAAATTATTGAAGCTTTAGATAGGATTGAGTCTGGTGGTTCTACAGCTGGTGGTCAAGGGATTCAATTGGCTTATAAAATTGCAAAGGAGAACCTATTTAAAGATGGAAATAATAGAGTCATCTTAGCAACAGATGGAGATTTTAATGTTGGTATTTCATCAAGTTCAGAATTGGTGAGATTGATAGAGGATAAGCGCAAAGAAGATATTTTTTTAACGATATGTGGTTTCGGAATGGGAAATTATAAAGACGGCAGAATGGAACAAATTAGTAATGCAGGAAACGGAAATTACTTTTACATAGACAATATCAAAGAAGCCAAAAAAGTGTTTTCTACAGAGATGAGAGCCAATATGTTTACGATAGCTAAGGATGTAAAAATTCAGATTGAATTTAATCCCAATCAAGTAAAAGCATACCGATTAATTGGTTACGAAAACAGAGTAATGAATAATGAAGACTTTAACGATGATAAAAAGGATGCAGGCGAGTTAGGTGCAGGTCATACAGTTACAGCATTATATGAGGTTGTACCAGTGAATTCAGAAGATTCTGTAAAGAAGCATGATGATTTAAAGTACCAAAAAACAGAAATCATAAATGCTTCAGAAAATGATGAAATGCTGACCATTAAATTCAGATATAAGAAACCAAAAGAGGATAAGAGTTTATTAATAACAAAAACTATTATAGATAATGGCTTGAAGCTGGAATCAACATCAGATAATTTTAGGTTTTCTTCAGCCGTTGCAGGTTTAGGGCTTTTGTTAAGAGATTCAAAATATAAAGGAGATATGACTTATGAACTCGCTAAAAAACTAGCAGTTGGCTCAAAAGGGAAAGATGCAAACGGTTACAGAAGTGAATTTGTAAGCATGATAGAGACCGCAGAATTACTTTCTGAAAAACTGTAAGAATAAAACCAAGAAAATATCATTCTATCAAAATAGAAAAAGCACTTCTTAAAAAAGGAGTGCTTTTTGTTTTATTGGTTTCTTTAAAGCTTTAAATCAATTATTTTTGCTTTAATGCAAAATCAACTTTTAAACTTTGTGCCAGAGCAAGCGCATGCTCAGCTTAAAGCCCTACTGGCAAAGGATAATTTAGTAGTAAAAGTAAAGCAAGAGCGTAAGACCAAGCATGGTGATTACAGGCAATTGCCTAATGGTAAGCATCAGATTACTGTAAATGCAAATTTAAATGCGTATCGGTTTTTAATTACGCTTGTTCATGAAATTGCTCATTTCGAAGCATTCGCTAAATTTGGACGTTTTATAAAACCTCATGGTAAAGAGTGGAAACTAACTTTTCAACATTTAATGTTACCATTTTTAAGACCAGATGTATTTCCTTTAGAGTTATTACCGCTGCTTGCCAAGCACTTTAAAAACCCAAAAGCGTCTAGCGACACAGATACGCAACTCGCCTTAGCATTGAAGCGATTCGACGAAGGCGAAGATAAAACCTACGTTTTTGAGGTACCTTTGGGTCAAACTTTTAAACTCTATAATGGTAGAGTGTTTAAAAAAGGAAATACAAGAAGAAAACGAATAGAATGTATTGAGGTAAAAACAGGTAAACTATATTTGTTTAATCCTAATGCTGAAGTAGAAATACTAGATAAATGAAAAACAAAAATTATTACGCCATTTTAATGGCAGGCGGAGTAGGCTCACGATTTTGGCCTGTAAGTACACAAAACTTTCCTAAACAATTTCATGATATGTTAGGGACAGGAGATACCTTAATCCAAAAAACCTTTAATCGCCTTGCTAAACTTATTCCCGAAGAAAATATTTTCATTCTTACTAATGAGCGTTATAATGATTTGGTTTTTGAACAATTACCAAGTGTAACACAGCGTCAGGTTGTATTAGAGCCAGCAATGCGAAACACAGCGCCATGTATACTGTACGCATCTCTAAAAATTCAAAAAGAAAATGAAAATGCAGTAATGATTGTAGCGCCAAGCGACCACTGGATAGAGGATGAGGATGCGTTTTCAAACAATGTGCAAACAGCCTTTGATTATTGCGAATCTAACGATGCTTTAATGACTTTGGGTATTACACCAACCTTTCCAAATACAGGTTATGGGTATATTGAGTATAACAAATCATCTGAAGAAGACATAAAACCTGTAAATCAGTTTAGAGAAAAGCCAGATTATGAAACAGCAAAATCTTTTTTAGCACAAGGTAATTTTCTTTGGAATGCTGGAATTTTTATGTGGAGTGCAAAATCTGTAGTTGCCGCATTTCAAAGAAATCAACCAGAATTATATCAGCTTTTTGAAAGTGGCTATAATGTGTATAATACAGAGTTTGAAGATGACTTTATAAAAGACAACTATCCAAAAGCAGAAAACATATCTGTAGATTACGCTTTAATGGAGAAAAGTAATAATGTCTATGTAATTCCGGCAACTTTCGATTGGAACGACCTTGGTACATGGGGAAGCTTATATGATAAATTAGATAAAGATTCTAATAACAATGCCATCGTAAACGCTAGAGTTTTAGCTGATGATGCATCTGGAAATATGATTAGATCTAAAAAAGATAAAATTGTTGTTGTAGACGGATTAAAAGATTACATCATTGTAGATAAAGACGAAGTTTTGCTTATCTTTCCTAAAGCAAAAGAACAAGATATAAAAAAAGTACTCCAGAATGTAAAAGCTAATTTTGGAGAAGAATATGGTTAACATATGAGTAACGAAAATAAATTCAATTTTTCTGAGGAAGAAAACTCGAGAGTAACAAACGAAATGAACAAAGAGGCTGCCGTTGAAGAAAAAAAGGAAGCCGTAAAGAAGGATGCGCAAGGTTTGTTTGCGAGTATCAAAAATTTCCTCAGTGAGCTTTTAGATTTTAGAGACGATACAGATAGAGATGCTACTATTGAAGCCATAAAGGCCGATATATCTTTTAAAGGAGCAACAGCCTGGATTTTGGTTTGTTCTATTATGGTCGCTTCTGTTGGATTGAATGCAGATTCTACTGCGGTTGTAATTGGTGCCATGTTAATTTCACCATTAATGGGACCAATTCTTGGTGTTGGTATGTCTATAGCTATTAATGATATAGATACTCTTAAAAAGTCATTAATAAATTTAGCTACCATGATTGTGCTGAGTTTACTTACTGCGTGGCTGTTTTTTAAATTCTTTCCGTTAAGTGAAGATACAAGTGAATTACTTGGTCGTGTAAAACCAGATATTAGAGATGTGCTTATTGCCTTTTTTGGCGGTTTAGCTTTAATTATTGCAAGAACGAAAAAAGGGACAATCGCCTCTGTGATTTTTGGCGTAGCTATTGCAACAGCTTTAATGCCACCTTTGTGTACAGCTGGATATGGATTAGCAAAAGCCAACTGGCCTTATTTCTTGGGAGCTATGAATTTGTTTACAATCAATACAATATTCATAGCCTTAGCAACATTTATAGTGCTTAAAGTGTTGCGTTTTCCAATGCTTAAATATGCAAATTCACTAAAACGAAAGCGTATTGCAAGGTTTGCTGCATTAGTGGCAATTGTTGTAATGATATACCCAACAATTACATTCTTAAAAGTGCTTAAGCAAAGAGGTTATGATAATGATTATAGCAAGTATATTAAAAATGAAATAGAGACGAATAATGAGCTTTGGTTTCAGAAAGGAATACCACATTATAACGAAAAAAGAATTACACTTTATTTTAATGGTGAAATATCTGAAGCTACAGAAACAGATCTTAAAAATGAACTGAAGCAATATGAAAATCTAAAAGACTTTCAGTTAGAGATTTTTGGAAATAAAAATCGTAGCTTCGATAAACTCTCTGATGCTTATGATAGAGCCATTGATGAGTTAGAGAAAAAGGATCTTATTATTTCTGGTCTACAAAAGCAGATTACAGAATTGCAAGGAACCGTTTCTGGATTAAATCAGCAGATAGAGGCTAAAAATGAGTCTGGTGATGTTGCATTTTCTAGTTTGGCTAAGGATGCAAAAATTAGATTCTCGGACTTAGAGTATTTTGGTTATGCTAAGATGTTAGAGTCTAAAGATTTTATAAAGGTAGATACGCTTTCAGTTGCTAACGTAAAGTGGAAAGAATCACTTAGCGATAGTTTGGTTTTAGTTAAAGAAGGAGAGCTCTTAATTTGGTTGAAACAAGCTTTAAAAACAGATAAGGTAAGTATTAAAAGAAACTAATTTATTGGTTTTCTTCTAAGTACATTCTACGTACTTTTTTAAATAATTCAGAAGAGTATACAAAACTGGTTACAGCCTCATTATCTGTTCTAAAAATAGTTTCTTTAGAACCTTCCCATTCTTTGAGACCATGTTGAAGAAAGACAATTTTTTCTCCAATTTCCATAACAGAGTTCATATCGTGAGAATTGATAACCGTAGTTATTTGGTATTCGTCTGTAATTTCTTGAATAAGATTATCTATTACTATAGAGGTTCTTGGATCTAGCCCAGAGTTAGGTTCGTCACAGAACAAATACTTTGGGTTGTTTACAATTGCTCTAGCAATGGCAACACGTTTTTGCATACCACCAGAGGCTTCACTTGGCATTTTGTTATGAGCATCAGGTAAGTTAACACGTTTTAAAACAAAATCAGCCCTATCTTCCATTTCACTCTTACTTTGTTTAGTAAACATTCGCAACGGAAACATTACATTTTCGACAATAGTCATAGAGTCAAAAAGTGCACTACCCTGAAACACCATACCGATTTCAGAACGAAGTTCTGTTTTTTCATCCCTACTTAATTTGCTAAAAATCTTTCCATCGTATGAAATGCTTCCTTGTTCATACTCAAATAAGCCAAGTAAGCATTTTAAAAATACTGTTTTACCAGAACCACTCTGACCAATAATCAAATTAGTTTTACCTTTATCAAAAGTAGTAGAGATGCCTTTTAAAATATGAGCATCACCAAACGATTTGTGCAAGTCTTTAACTTCTATCATTAGCCTAAAAGTAAACTGGTTAATAAAAAGTTTAGCAGAATAATAACAACACTAGTCCACACAAAAGAGGTTGTACTAGCTTTACCAACTTCTAAAGCACCGCCTTTCATAAAATAACCGTAAAAGGAAGGTATTGTTGCTAAAATAAACGCAAAAACCATAGTTTTTATAAATGCATATGCCATATGAAATGGTATAAAGTCATTTTGTATACCTGTAACATAATCTTCTAGTGTGCCATAACCTCCATAAACACAAGCAGCTAAACCTCCCAATATTCCTAAGAACATGGCAATTGAAATCACAAAAGGGTATAGCGTTAGTGCAATAAACTTTGGAAAAACTAAATAATTAATGGCATTTATTCCCATAACTTCTAAGGCATCAATCTGCTCTGTAACACGCATAGTACCAATACTAGATGTAATGAAAGAACCTACCTTACCAGCCATAATTATAGAAATAAATGTAGGTGCAAATTCGAGTATTATAGACTGTCTGGTAGCAAAACCAACAAGGTATTTTGGTATTAAAGGGTTACTAATGTTTAGTGAGGTTTGTATGGCAACAACACCACCTACAAAAAAACCAATAAATGCTACAATACCTAGCGAACCTATGATAAGGTCATCAATGTCTTTAAGGATTAAAGTTTTCATCACAGACCATTTTGTTGGTTTGCGAAAAATATCTTTAATCATTATAAAATAAGCGCCAATATTATGAAGGTACTTCATGCAAGAATTTCTTACTGCTAAAGTATAAAAAAAGATGAGTTTATTAATGTTAATTTAAATTAAGATACTCTAAAAAACGTATTTTTGAAGTTCTAAAAAAAGACTATTTAATTATGAAAAATATCTTCACTTTAATGATTTCATTGTGCTTGTTTTGTTCATGTGGAGCACAAGAAAAAGCGCAGGTGAGTATTATAGAGAATGCAAACAAAGTAACTAACTCAAGGCCTAAATTAGTTGTTGGTATTGTTGTAGATCAAATGCGTTACGACTACTTAACACGTTTTGAATCTAAGTTTGGGGATGGTGGTTTTATGCGTATGATTAATGAAGGTTTTAATTGTAAAAACAATCATTTTAATTATGTGCCAACTTATACAGGACCAGGTCATACTTCGGTTTATACAGGTACGACACCAAAGTATCATGGTATTATTTCTAATAATTGGTATGATAAAGAAATTAAAGAATCGGTTTATTGTGCTCAAGACGATTCTGTTGCGTCTGTAGGAACAGAGCATTCTGCAGGAAAAATGTCTCCACATAGAATGTTAACAACAAGTGTCGCAGACGAGAACAGATTATTTACACAAATGCGAGGGAAAACTATAGGTATAGCTATAAAGGATAGAGGTGCTATTTTACCTGCAGGCCATACAGCAAATGCTGCTTACTGGTTTCATGGTAAAAATGAAGGAGTATGGATTACGAGTACATTTTATAGAAACGATTTACCACAATGGGTAGAAGATTTTAATAACTCTGATGCCGTTGAATCTTACCTTAAAGTTTGGGATACATATCAGCCAATAGGGACTTATGTTGAAAGTGGTAGTGATCTTAATAATTATGAAAAAGGGTTTAGAGGTAAAGAAACAGCAACATTCCCATACGATTTAGCAGCGCTAAAAGATGAAAACGGTGGTTACGATGTTCTAAAGGCAACAGCTTACGGTAACAGTTTAACAACAGACTTTGCAATAGCAGCTATTAAAGGAGAAGCTCTAGGACAAGATAGCGATACCGATGTATTAACGGTAAGTTTTTCTTCAACAGATTATGTAGGTCATAATTTTGGTGTAAACTCAAAAGAAGTTGAGGATACCTACATACGATTAGATAAAGATTTAGAGCGATTCTTTAAGTTCCTAGACAAGAATGTAGGTAAAGGCGAGTACACAGTTTTTCTTACAGCAGATCATGGAGCTGTAGATGTGCCTGCGTACTTACAATCAGTAAAAATTCCAGCAGGTTATTTAGACTATAATTCTAGAAAAGAACAATTCAATAAGTTTTTAACCGATACTTATGGTACAACAGAGATTGTAGAAAACATAAGTAATAATCAAGTGTTTTTGAATAAGGCAAAGCTTAAAGAGTTAAACTTAAATCTTCATGATGTAGAACAAGCCTTGGTAGATGAGCAAATCAGTTATTCAAACATCGCAAAGGTGTATACGGCAACAGCTATGAATAGCACAGATTTTACAACAGGAATTGAAGCTTTGTTGCAAAACGGATTTAACCAAAAGCGTTCAGGAGATGTTATTATTGTAGATGATACAGCGCACATTGCTTACAGCAAAACAGGCTCTACACATGGTAGCGGACTTAATTATGACACACACGTGCCATTATTGTTTTTTGGAAAAGGAATTAAGCATGGAGAAACGGTAGATAAAACGGTTATACCAGATATAGCACCAACAATTTCTGCACTTTTAGGGATTAGTTTTCCTAATGGAGCTACAGGTCAACCTTTAGGTTTTGTAATAGATTAAGCTTTATTTTGAATAAAAAACGACTATATTCCATAATAGCTATCATAATTTTGATAGCTATTTATGTTTTTGAGCATTACCTAAATTCAGAAGAAAAATCGGCTATTGTAGAAGAAGGTAAACAACCTAAAACAGAAACCAACGAATACTTTTTGCCTAGTAGCACAACAGGTCAGGTGGTGCATCATCAAAATTATTCATTGTCTTATAGTGAACCTCACGAACAGGCAGAGTGGGTAGCATATGAACTTAAGTCCTCACATTTGAGTTCTACGAATTTTGAAAGACCATATTTTGAAATTGATAATGCGGTAAAAAGTGGAGCAGCACATTGGAGAAACTATAAGCAATCGGGTTACGATCGAGGGCATCTTTGTCCTGCAGGAGATCGTAGGTTTAGTAAAGCGGCACACGATGAAACCTTTTTAACTAGTAATATTAGTCCGCAAGAACATCAATTTAATTCTGGTGTGTGGAACAGACTAGAACAAAAAGTAAGGTATTGGGCTAAAAAGTATGATGGAGTTTTTGTTGTCACTGGTGGAATTTTAAAAGAGGGTTTAAAAACAATAGGTGATGAGCAGGTTGCTGTGCCAAATCAGTTTTATAAAATTGTATTAGATAATACCAACGGAAAGCCTAAAGTATTGGCTTTTCTGTTGAATCATAATGACTCAGATTTGCCATTGTATAAGTTTGTGGTATCTGTAGATGAGGTTGAAAAATTAACAGGAATAGATTTCTTCCCAGCACTAGATGATGCTATTGAAAATAAAATTGAAGTGTCGAGTAGTTACAAAAATTGGAGTTTCTAATAAGTCTTTTCATGCTGGACGTATTTCAGCATATCACTTTCTTATTTAAACTTTGATATTATCCCTTCCCAACGCAAGTTTCTAATAAATTTACCCTCATCTTTAGAAACCAGAAATTCAGTTTTTGAGGATTTAGCTTTAAAATAGCCAGCCATATAATCTCTAAACAACCTAAAATTGCCTTTCTTTGATGTCAATTTTATAGCAGAAATTAAAGTAATCCAAAAACCATAGCGCATTTTATACATCGCTTCACCTTGTAGGTATTTAGAAGCCTTATTATACGATTGTCCTGTAGGTTTTAGGTGTTTTACATGAAGTGTTTCGTCTGTTAGAATGTCCCAGCCATGAAATTTTGCCAATAACTCATCCACAGTATCCCAACCCATAGAAGGTTTTAGTTGCCCAATTTGATTAAAGCAGGTTTTACTATAAGCTTTCAAGGCACCTCTAATATGATCTTTATTGGTAAGGTTTTCAAGAATCCATTGGTTGTCTTTTTCGATATAACAAAAACCAGAAGCCATACCAAGTTTAGTGTTTTTGCTAAAATGATTAGCTAGCGTTTCTAAATAATTATCCGGAAAAATGAGGTCGGCATCAAACTTACAAATCACATCATAGTTATCGTCTAAAGTTTCGAAACCTTTATAAAACGCATTTATAATTTTAGAGCCTGGTAGATGCTGGTCTGATGATTTTGAAATCACCTGAGAAATCCAAGGATATGTTTTTGAATAACCATCAACAATAGCTTCTGTTTGGTCTGTAGAGTTGTCATTGACTACAATCAGCTTTTGAGGTAAAAGCGTTTGGTTGACTAGAGACTCTAGTGTTTTGCCAATAAAAGCATCTTCGTTATGAGCAGGTATGATGATGTAGAAATTCAAATTTCAAATTTTAAACTTCAAATCTAAAGAATTCTACTCGGAAATTCTTTCTGCATAAACAATATAATACCGATTTGTAAACCGTCTTAAAAGAGGTCTTATGCCAACCTTTTTTACAGGATTGGTCCATTGTTGTCGGTCTATAATTTTCCAACCTGTTTTTTCTAATAGCCAATCGAGTTGCCAATCTTCAAACTCATGGTAGTGTCTGTCCCATTTATCGGTTTTACTTCTGTAAGCTGAAGCAAACCATAATCTTAGAGGAACACTAATAACAAGTTTTTTAGACTTAATTGATTTTAAAACCTCGTAAGGGGAGAGTAAGTGTTCAAAAATTTCAAAAGCAGTAACAACATCGGCAGAAGAATTTTCTATTGTAGAACGGTCTTCGTCAAGGTCTTCGCCTTTGGTGTTTTCAACAGTATAACCTTCAGAAATCATAATTTCCGAAAAAGGATTTCTTACACCTAAATCTAAAATAGTTTCAGATGTTGAAATGTGTTTTTGTAAAAACTGAAGTGTGAGTTTAAATCGCTTGTTAGGATATGTTTTTTCGTACATTACATTTCCGCAACAGCGGTAATAGTTTTATTAATATCTGTAAACAATAGCATTGATATGCATACCAGCGCCAACACTTGCAAATATAATAACATCTCCTTTATTGATTTGGTGGTCTTCAAGTTTATTGTTTCTTATTAAATCGAAAAGGGTAGGTACTGTTGCAACAGAACTGTTTCCTAATTTATGAATGCTCATTGGCATAATACCTTCTGGAGCCTGCGCTTTAAAAAGTCTGTAGAAACGTTTTATGATGGCTTCGTCCATTTTTTCGTTAGCCTGATGGATGAGTACTTTCTTTACTTCAGAAATGTCTACACCACTTTTTTCTAAACAATCTTTCATCGCTTGTGCTACATTAGTGAGCGCAAATTCATAGATTTTGCGTCCATGCATTTTTATGTAGCGCGTGTCAGGACATAAGTCTTTATTATTGGAATTTCCAAAAAACAAATAATATGCTTCATCGTAAGTGAAAGAAGCTGACTCATGTGCTAAAATACCATCATTACCATCTGTTGCTTCAACAATACTTGCGCCAGCACCATCTGAGTATATCATAGAGTCTCTATCGTGTTTGTCTACAACACGAGATAAAGTTTCTGCACCAATCACAAGACAACGTTTTGCCATACCAGCCTTGATGTAAGCTTGAGCCTGTATAACACCTTCTACCCAACCAGGACAGCCAAAAAGAATATCATAAGCAACGCATTTTGGATTTTTAATACGTAAACTGTGTTTGATACGTGAGGCTAAACATGGTAAAATATCACTTTGAATAGTATTGGCTTTTACATCACCAAAATTGTGTGCGCAAATAATATAGTCTATTGTTTCAGGATCTATATTAGCATCATCAATAGCTTTTTGCGCGGCAAGAAAACCAATGTCTGAAGCGACTAACTGATCGTCTGCATATCGACGCTCAACAATACCTGTAATGTCTTTGAATTTCTCTACGATGACTTCATTTGGATAGTCTATTGTAGAACCGTCTGCATTTAGAAATTGATGTTGGTGAAAATCTTCGTTTTTTTCTACATCTTTTGGAATGTAACTACCAGTGCCTGTGATCTTAATTCCCATTACCTCAAAATTTGCTATTAATTTACTAAACTAGTTAAACTCTAATACATGAGAATAAATTAATCTTGTAAAAGTGATATTTTTTTTGAATTCTTAATTATTCTGTTTTTTGTTACAAATACCACAAAAAAAGTGCTCAAAATGAGCACTTTTTTAATTTATGTTAATATTAAATACTAAGCTTCTATAAAATCTTCAATAGGAGCACAACTACACATTAAGTTTCTGTCTCCATAAGCATCATCAACTCGTCTAACACTTGGCCAAAACTTATTGTCTCTAATATAGTCTAGAGGAAATGCTGCTGCTTCGCGACTATATGGTAATAGCCATTCGTCTGAAGTTAACATGTCTAACGTGTGAGGTGCATTTTTTAATACATTGTTAGGTTCTTCTTTAGAAGCGTTATCTATTTCTTGACGAATAGAAATCATTGCATCGCAAAAACGATCCATTTCAGCTTTGCTTTCACTTTCTGTTGGTTCTATCATCATAGTGCCAGCAACAGGGAAAGATACCGTTGGTGCATGGAAACCATAATCCATTAAGCGTTTAGCAATGTCTGTAACTTCAATGCCATTGGCTTTAAAATCGCGACAGTCTATAATCATTTCGTGAGCGGCTCTACCATTTTCACCTGTATATAAGGTTGGATAAAAACCTTCTAAACGTTCTTTGATATAATTGGCATTAAGTATGGCTGCTTCGGTAGCTTGCTTTAATCCTTTAGCACCTAGCATTGAGATATAGCCATAAGAAATAAGACATACTAATGCAGAACCAAAAGGTGCGGCAGAAATTGCAGAAATAGATTGATGTCCACCGGTTTTAATAATTGGGTTACCAGGTAAGAATGGTACTAGTTGTTCTGCAACACAAATAGGGCCAACACCAGGCCCACCTCCGCCATGAGGAATAGCAAAGGTTTTGTGTAAGTTAAGGTGACAAACATCAGCACCAATATTTCCAGGATTGGTTAAACCAACTTGCGCATTCATGTTTGCACCATCCATATAAACTTGTCCGCCATTATCGTGGATGATTTGGGTAATTTCTTTAATTGCAGATTCGTAAACACCATGCGTAGATGGGTATGTTACCATTAAAGCAGAAAGGTTGTCCTTATGTAATTCTGCTTTTTCTCTTAAATCATCAACATCTATATTACCATCTTCTGAGGCTTTTGTTACAACTACTTTCATACCTGCCATAACTGCACTTGCAGGATTTGTTCCGTGTGCAGACGATGGAATTAAGCAAATGTTTCTATGATGATCTCCACGAGATTCGTGATAGGCTTTAATAACCATAAGACCAGCAAATTCACCTTGTGCACCAGAGTTTGGTTGTAAAGATGTTGCAGCAAAGCCAGTGATTTCGGTAAGCTGGTTTTCTAATGTGTTTAGCATTAGTTGGTAACCGGCAGCTTGTTCTTTTGGCGCAAATGGATGCATATTTCCCCAACTTGGCCAACTAAGAGGTAACATTTCTGATGCAGCATTGAGCTTCATAGTACAAGAACCTAAAGAAATCATAGAGTGATTTAATGCCAAATCTTTACGCTCTAATTTTTTGATGTAGCGCATTAATTCTGTTTCAGAATGGTAAGCGTTAAAAACATCAAAAGTTAAAAATTCTGTTTGGCGTTTTAAGTGATCTGGAATTGTGTTAGCTTCAGAAATTGATGTAATCTCATCTGTAGTTGTTTCTGTTACTGCTTCAAAAATTGAAATAATTTCATTTAAGTCTGAAATTGTAGTTGTTTCATTTATAGCAATAGTAACAGTATTGTTATCTGGATAATAGAAGTTAACTTCTTTTTTTACTGCTTCGTACTTTACTTTTACAGGATCTGCCTTTATTTGAATAGTGTCAAAGTAATGTGTGTTTACTTGTTCTAAGCCTAATTTTTCTAAAGCAGAAGCTAAAGTTGCTGTTGTGTTCTGAACTTTATTAGCAATAAACTCTAAACCTTTTGGTCCATGATATACTGCATACATTCCTGCCATAACAGCTAATAATACCTGAGCGGTACAAATGTTAGAGGTCGCTTTATCTCTTTTGATATGTTGTTCTCTGGTTTGCAATGCCATACGCAAAGCTCTGTTGCCGTCTGTGTCTTTTGTTACACCTATAATACGACCAGGCACATCTCGCTTGTATGCTTCTTTTGTTGCAAAATAAGCAGCGTGAGGACCACCATAACCCATTGGTATACCAAAACGTTGTGTAGTACCAACAACCACATCCGCACCAAATTTTCCTGGGGCTTCTAACTTAATTAAGCTTAAAATGTCTGCGGCTACAGCTACTTTGATATTTTGTGCATTAGCTTTTTCAATAAAGGATTTTATGTCTGTGATTTGTCCGTTTTTACCTGGATATTGTAAAAGCGCACCAAAATATTCATCAGATAGATTATACTCAGCTTCATTACCAATTTCTAATTCTATACCAATCGGAATTGCTCTGGTTTCTAACAAGGAAATAGTTTGTGGTAAGACTAAATCTGAGACAAAGAATTTATTGACACCTGCTTTCTTCTGAGCACGATCTCTAATTGCAAACAATAAACTCATTGCTTCTGCAGCTGCAGTACTTTCATCTAAAAGGGATGCATTGGCAATTTCCATACCAGTTAAATCAATAACCATAGTTTGGAAGTTTAATAGAGCTTCTAAACGACCTTGAGCTATTTCTGCTTGGTAAGGTGTGTAAGCTGTATACCAACCTGGGTTTTCTAAAATATTTCGCTGAATAACAGCTGGTAAATTAGAAGGGTGGTACCCTAAGCCTATATAAGATTTGAAAACTTTATTAAGCTGAGAAAGTTTGTTTATATGATGTAAATACTCTTGCTCGCTCATTGCAGGCTCTAGGTCTAAATCTTTTTTTAATCTAATACCTGCAGGAATAGTTTCTGAAACTAATTGGTCTATACTTGTAACACCTATGGTGTTTAACATAGCTTTTTTTTCGTCTTGGTTTGGGCCAATGTGTCTAAGTGCAAAGGAGGTCGTATCCATTCTTTATTCTGCTATTTTTTTGATATGCAAAAATACAGAAAACCACTATTTTATTGAGTATTGAGAATTAAAGTTTTTAACCGAAAATGTAGGTTATTAACACAATGATTATTTTTGTTAAATGCGTGTTTTAAGGCAAATATTTAATTTTTACATCAACAGTAGTATTCATGTAGCTTTAGCTGCAGTGGCTATGACTTGTGTAACGTTACTTCAGTTTGAATTAGGATATAATAAAAATGTACTAGCCTTTATTTTTTTAGCCACTATAACTGGTTACAATTTTGTAAAATATTTTGGTATCGCTAAATTTCATCACAGAGGTTTAGCCGCTTGGCTGAAGGCAATTCAGATATTTTCATTACTTGCCTTTTTGGGTATGTGTTACTATGCCTTAAAGTTAAATGCAAATTCACTTGTTTACCTTTCTGTTTTTGGGATTATAACGTTTTTGTATGCAATACCTTTACTGCCAATGCGATACTTTAGGGATAATCAAAAAAACTTAAGACAGGTTAGTGGGCTAAAGGTTTATATTATAGCATTTGTTTGGGTATTTACTACAGTCTTTTTGCCATTAATTGAGAATAGTTATCATATTAACAGCGATGTTGTAATAACGGGAGTCCAACGTTTTGTTTTTGTAATTGTATTAATGCTTCCTTTTGAGATTAGAGACCTTATTTACGATAGTGTAAAACTAGCGACAATTCCTCAACAAATTGGTGTGAGAAATACCAAAATTATAGGTGTCTTGTTGCTATTGATATTTTTCTTTTTAGAGTTTTTTAAAGATAATATGAGCAATTTGGATATAGTTTCGAATTTTGTAATACTTATGATTACACTCCTTTTTGTTTTGTTTGCTCACAAAAAACAATCGCAATATTATAGTGCTTTTTGGGTGGAAAGTCTGCCAATTTTATGGCTGGTAATTTTATTGATGCTTAGCTAATTCTTCGTCAAACTGGTGCTTTATCTTGTTGCGTTCATCATTCTTTAGACAATCAACTTTAGCATGTTCGATAGTGTTAGTTAATTTATTGTTTTTACTAGAATATGCCCTTGTAACACGACACCATGAAAGTCTTAAGGCTAATTTTATACGTTCCCAACCTGTGGCTTCTCCATATTGAGATTTGTCACAAATATGTTTGGCTTCTTCGCAGCTAATAAATAAAAAACTTTTTTTCATTTTGATTTTAAAACCAATTTTCTTCCATGCAATCAGCTAATGCTGTTCTTGCTCTGTGTATTAGTACCCAAAGGTTAGACGCTGTAATATCTAATTCATTACAAATAGTTTCTGTGTCGTAACCCAAAATAGTTTTCATTTTAAAAACCTCAGCTTGTTTTTCCGGTAATTTAGATAAACAGTTATAAATGGCACTACCTAATTCACTATTTTCTAATTTGTCTTCTGCGGTCTTATCAAAGGGATCTGCAACACGTTCTTCTAACCAATCACCTTCAGATTCAGAATCGTTGTTGTAGGTCATTCTAACTTCAGCTTTACCTTTATTAGAATTTATTTTACGATAGTAATCTATGATTTTTCTTTTTAATATAGAAACAAGCCAAGTACGCTCGCTTGCTTCACCTTTAAAATTTTTCATAGATTTTAAACCAGCCAAAAATGTTTCGGACACCAAATCTTGAGCCATTGCTCTATCGTTAACTCTAGAGATGGTGTAGTTAAAGAGGTAGTCTGAATACAAATTAATCCAGTTGTTAGGATTTAATTGATGGTTAGCCATTTTCGTTCTCATTGCTAAACCAAAAATAGATAAAATATTAAGATATTTAATATGTGTTCACATTTTCCTAACGTTTCGTTGCGCTGATAATGTAATATCCAAAACTTTTCATGTGCAATCCAGATAATAAGGCATAAAAAGACCCTTTTAAATTATGGAGACTTTCTCTTTTGAGGTTTTTAAATCCAAAAATTTTCTTTAAAATAAAGCCTGAAATAGCAAAGGGCACATGGAGTACAGATGGAGCAACTCTCATTGATATATCTTCAATTTTTATGTTTGTAAACCCTATTTCTTTCAAGCTTTTTTTGATGAATTGATGTGTCTCTAGTTTTTCTAAACTCCAATGATTACATAATTTGGTATAGGCATATTTGCCGCCTTTACAAAGTTGACCTTTGTCTTTTTTTAAAAAAGCATCAGCCATAACAAAGCGTCCACCAGGTTTTAGTAGTCTATGCATTTCTTTAAGGGAATTAAAATTGTGACCCGAATGACAGAAGCTTTCAATAGCTACAGCAGAGTCAAATGAGTTAGATTGAAATGACGTGTTATTGTAATTTTCTTTGAGTATGATACCGTTTTTACCCTTTAATAATTCATTTCCTTTTTTAACTTGAAAATCAGATAATGTTACTCCGTAGGCTATTACGTTTTTGTAATTTTTTAATGTATATCGCATTGTGGCTCCCATACCACAACCTAAGTCTATAAGTCTGTTTTTAGTTTTATTAATGTTTAATCTTTTTGTGACTTGTTTGTTCATTTCGTTCAACATACTATCTCGCTTAAATAAGTTTGTTTTAAACGGAATGAAATAGCCAAAGTGCATGTTGTAATCGTTACTCCAAAACTCATAATCTTCGGTAGCTTCGTTGTAGAAATCTACCATTTCTATTCGGTTTTGTTCTGCGTAATTTGTGTATGGTATAGTTTGTGTTTTCATGGTGTTGTTGGTTTAAAATGATTGATTAAAAGAAATGATAGAAAAGACAATGGTAAAATAAACCCATAATAGTATGAATACAATGTGAACCGTAGTTTCAAACGTCTTTTGTTTCCATAGTTTTGATGAATAAACAAAGAGCTGAAAAAAGAGTCTGACTAACCAAAATAAAGCTAATCCAAAGGAAACTTTTCTACCAAATACAGTTTCAATAATTTCGGTAGAGGATGTTAGACAGAGTAAACCCATAAGAAATACAGTGAAGGCTATGAAAAATGTATGAACCTTCATCACTTGTCTGTTTATAAGACTTATTGATTTTAGCTCTTTGTCCCAATTAAAATACTTTGGAAAAATGATATGTATTAGAGCAAGTAGTATTAAGAGAATGCCAATTATATGTAAATGCGTATTCATGATTTTTTCTAATTAAATATGACAATTAAAAATGGACATAAAAGGTGTGAACTTAGTTTCTGAAATTGAAGAGAATCCTGCTTCCATGTAGGCTTTTTTCCAAGTTTTTTTAGAAAAGAAGTGTGTAAATCCAATGGAAAATGCTAAGAAATTAGGGAGGTCCCTTAAATGTTCTACCATAATTACTTTTCCGTTTGGTTTACAAATACGCTTACATTCTTTTAAAAACTCAACTTTCTCTTCATATAATCTTATTTCATGTGCTGCAGAAAGCAAAAAGATAAGATCGGTTGATTCATTTTTTAAGGGAATTGCATTTGTTTTTATCGATTTGGTATTCGGATATATTAAACTTACTTTTCTAGCTCTAACTATAGCTGGTTCTGTATGTTGCTTAGAATTGTAAAAGTCGAAAACCTGTAGTCTTGATTTTGGAAAATGTTTTTTTAAAATAAAACTGGTTTCATCAAAGCCTGCATTTATATTAATGATTTTTGCAGGGTTGGTATTGTTTAAGTGAAAATCCTCAAGCCAATCAAAATTGTAATAACCTGAATAATCATAGACGTAAGCTGAGACAATTAACGGCATTATAAGACCGTATATAAAAGCCGTAACCATAATGTAGAATAATGAGTTAGACCAACTGAATATTAACCAACTCATTATAATTATCATCAATACTAAAAGTCCGACGATATAAAAATGTCTGTTAAAGCTTAAGATATTAAAAGCACCTTGAAATCTTTTTCTTCTTATTTCCATAATTCTTTTTTGCCTTTTTTCCAGTAATATGGAATGTTTCTTATTATAAATGCATTAGCCAAAACCAAGTTGTTAAGTCTTAATGATTTTAAATACTCAATTTGATGCAGTTGTATCTCTACAGGTTGAGGTTTCCAGTTTGCTCTTACTCCTTCAATAATAAGAACCTCTTTAGTTTCTTCATTATAAGTAAATGTAAAGGGGAGGGGACCTGCAAATCGTCTTGCTTCTTTCCAATTACTAAATGGTGAATGATTAGGTAATTCAACAGCGTTATTTTTTTGTTTTATGCTAATGTTGAAATTAGATTTTCTTGAACTTATTTTAAGTAAGTCTTTGTTTTGCTCTTTTTGTATGTCTGTAGTGGTGTAATTATAATGTGTAAATAGGTTACCCATAAACTCCATTTTATTTTTATTAGTCTCAGACTTTATGATGTATAAGCCGCGTAAACGTTTGCCTTTAGCATTGGTGTAGCGAACAAATATGCGATAGCCAATTAAAAAGAAATCATTACCGAATAACTTAGGAAAACCTTTTGGTCTTAAATCCTTAGTTTGAACCATGGCTACAGCTATAAAAGCCCATTTGTTATTGTAAGTATCTAAACTTAGACACTGTGGGATCATAGTCTCTAGTTCTTCTTTTGGAACGGCAAAGGTTAGTACTAGAGAGCTATCAAAAAATGCTTCAACTGCAAAAGGATGATTTTTAAGTCGCTTTAACATAATCGTTGTTATGAATGAAGTATGTATAATGAATAAGACTTACAAAAGTCAGTGCAAAAACGAGGTTAAGTTTTCCCCAAAGTAACAGGTCAGGAACTAGAAAGAACTCAATTACATTCATAGTTAATACTATTATCATTTGTAAAGTGGCATGCAGTTTTTTCTTAAAGTCTGAAATTATCCATATTGCTAAAACGACTTCAGATATTCCTATTAAAATGGTTAATTCAGTAGCGTAAGTGTACCCTAAAATTTCTGAAACAATTTCTTTATGCCTAGGAACTAAATTTAGAATTTTACAGAATAGACCATTAATAAGCCAAACACTAAATATTAGGGTAATAAGTACTTTATAGATTTTATTTTTATTCATTTTGTTATTTTAAAACTTTCAAAAAATACTGAAAGTTTGTTTTAAAAAAAATATTTCTATTTCATAAGTTTAAAAACAGACTTGGTTAACCAATTTTGCTTTTGGTCCACAAGTTTGTTCATCAGAATATCTAAATCGTCCGTAAGTTCCTTTAGAGCTTTAGTTTGTTTTATTAATTCTTTAGTTTCGGCTGATCCGTTATCTTTAATAGAAGAGACTTCTTCTAAAACTTTTATAACAGGTTTTATTTCTCTTCGGCTACGCTCTTTAGCTACGATTCTTGCGAGTTCTTGTACATTTTTTTCGGTAGTAAAAAACTCTTTACGCTCACCAGAAACCAAAACTTTTGTTACAATACCCCAATCCATAAGTTGTCTTAAATTCATGCTAGTATTGCCACGCGAAATTTTAAGATCCTCCATAATATCTTCCATAGAAAGCGGTTTGGTGGATATAAAAAGCAAAGCTTGTATTTGAGCCATCGCTTTATTAATGCCCCAAAGCGTACCCAGACTTCCCCAAGTACTAATAAATTTTTCTTTTGCTTCTAAATATTCCATAACACAAATATATAAAATATTTTAAAATTTCAATAATTATTGAAAGTTTATTTGATTTGTAAATGAATATGATCATCATGTCTTACTGCTTGGCAGCCATGAAATCTGACATTGTCATATTCTACTAGTCCTAATTCCTTTTTTAGATAAGGTTCTATGAAAATTTTTGAGTTTTTATTTCTGTAAAGTAACCCTTGAATAAGCGTTTTGGTGTTTTCTTTATCTAATTGGAATGCCTTACTTTTGTCAGGAGATAAGTATTTGGTTAAGTCATATTGCCAATACCCTTTGTTAATGCAGTTTTTAGATGTTGGGTTATTTAAATTTATGAAAGCTCCATAACCCATAAACGAAGGTTTTTGGTCTGTTTTGTTGTTATTATCTAAATACATAAATGCGATATCTATTTTTTTTCCATCATTATGACTAAGATGCGGAAATAGTGGAAACCCATTAAAAAAAGGGAAATTAGCATCTAGGTAAGTTGTTTTAATGCCTAAGTGAGCTAAATCTATGGTTGATTGTTCTAAAACATCATAAAGTTCATTGTCTACATAATTTCTAAACAATAACGGATAGATATGGTTTTGAGGCTTAAGTACACTTTTTATTACAGGGAGTTTTCTTCTTCCAAAATAAGGAGCTACAATTGGAACAATAATTATATTGCAAATAAGGTATATTATTGGGAAAATATACCGTTTCCTTTTTTGAAGCTTTACAGCAATAAAAACACTCATTAGCCATAGTAATCCTCCGACTTGGGTTAGTATGGTTAAGAGTGCTATAAATAAAATGTGTCCAATAAGCTTTAAAAACCTCATAAGACACTAACGTGCATTGTGAGTGTTTATTTTAGTAAACCAGCACGTCGTAACAATGCTTCAGGTTGAGGTTCTTGACCCCTGAATTTTTTGTATAAATCCATTGGGTTTTCAGTCCCTCCTTGAGATAATACAAACGTTTTAAATTTATCAGCAACCGTTTTATTAAAAATGCCTTCTTGTTTAAAGTATTCAAACGCATCTGCGTCTAAAACTTCGGCCCATTTGTAACTGTAGTATCCAGACGAATAACCTCCTTGAAAAATATGAGAAAATGCGGTACTCATACAGTTTTCTTCTACTTCCGGATAAAGTTTTGTTTCACCAAAAGCTTCAACTTCATGTGCTTTTACGTCTGTAATTTTTGTTGGGTCTAGACCATGCCAGCTCATATCTAAAAGTCCAAAACTCAACTGACGTAACGTTTGCCAACCTTCATGGAACGTAGATGAGGCTTTTATCTTTTCAACCAATTCCATCGGAATTACGTCTCCAGTTTCGTAATGCGTAGCAAAGAGTTTTAGAGATTCTTCTTCGTAACACCAATTTTCTAAAACCTGGCTTGGTAATTCTACAATATCCCAATACACACTTGTACCAGAAAGGCTAGGGTAGGTGGTGTTGGCTAACATGCCATGAAGCGCATGTCCAAATTCGTGAAACAAAGTCGTAACTTCATTAAAGGTTAATAAGGAAGGTTTACTTTTTGTTGGTTTGGTGAAATTACAAACGATAGATACGTGAGGTCTCTCGTTAACACCATTTTTTATCATTTGAGGCTTGTAAGATGTCATCCAGGCACCATTACGTTTTCCGGATCTTGGGAAAAAGTCGGCATAAAATATAGAAACCAATTCGCCTTCACTATCAGTAACTTTATAAGTTAAAACATCATTATGGTATTTGTCTATATCGTTAACCTCTTCAAATTGAAGTCCAAATAATTTATTAGCAACAGTAAAAGCACCATTAATAACATTTTCTAATTTGAAATAAGGCTTTAATTTTTCGTCATCTAAATCGAATAATTTTTGTTTCAATTTTTCGGAATAGTAAGCCGAATCCCATTTTTGTAATTGATCTATGTTGTCTGTTTCTTTAGC